>NZ_JAPCIZ010000004.1:0-124976 GCF_027707725.1 Aeromonas sp. QDB25
GAAGGTGCGAATAAGTCATATGGCACGAGAGCATTTACTGGTAACCAATTGATATTAAATGACTAAAATTTTCATTTTTTGTTCGTGGGATACTTGTTCGCACTTTCCCTAATTAGGAGACCATTTCCAGCTCGACTTTAAATATCTATCAACCAGCCCTCTCCAACTGACCAATTTCCCCGCCGCTTATCAGCGGCAGATGGCGGCTAATTTGCTCCACCGGCCAGTTCCACCAAGCGAGGGTGTTGAGGCGGGCTATGGTGTCGTCGTCAAAGCGATAGCGGATCAGCTTGGCTGGGTTGCCGCCGACCACGGCGTAGTCGGGCACGTCCGTGGTGACCACTGAGCGGGCGGCGATGATGGCGCCGTTGCCGACCTTGACGCCCGGCATGATCAGGGCGTCATAGCCTATCCAGACGTCATTGCCGATGAGGGTGTCTCCCTTGTAGGGAAGGGTGCCAGGTTTGGGGGCGGCGCTCTCCCAGCCGTTGCCGAAGATAAAGAAGGGGTAGGTGGAGAGGCCGGAGGTCTGGTGGTTGGCGCCGTTCATGATGAACTTGACCCCGCGGGCGATGGCGCAGAACTTGCCGATGATGAGCTTGTCGCCGATGAAGGGGAAGTGGTAGAGGACGTTGCGCTCGAAGCCCGCCGCATCCTCCGGATCGTCGTAATAGGTGTAATCACCCACCTCGATATTGGGCCCCTTGATGGTGTTCTTGATAAAGCACAGCTGGGGGAAGCCGTTCATGGGGTGGGGATTGGCGGGATCGGGTCCGTGCATGAGGCGCTCCTCTGTGATCTGGGTTCAGGCTACCCTAACGGAACCGGACGGCCCCTTGCCACCCTTTTGTGTCCTCCGCTTCGCCAGCCTTTGTCGCCCCCGGCCCATGTGCGCATCGACCCCGGGCCGGTTTGTCTCTAGCATGGAGGGGAGGCGGAGCCGGGCTCCGTCAAAATGGATGATGGATGAAGTGCGCCTTGCGGACTTCTGGCGGAGAGAAAAGATGAAGCTGCGTTCCTTGTTGATGGTGGGTGCCCTAGTGCTGGGCGGTTGTGCGGTCAATCCCTATGGCGAGCCCCAGCCGCCGGTCGGCGAGCCGGACAAGCCGGTGACCAAACCAGAGAAACCCGTGGCCGAGCCTGACAAGGCCGAGCCGGTGCCTGCTCCCAAACCCGTGGCACCGACGGGGCTGGCGGTCGCCCTGGCCGATGACTTCCTGAAGGCCGCCGATGTGCAGGCACTGGCGGGCAGCAGCCCGGTACTGCTGCTGATGGCGCCCCAGAACGGTACAGGTGAGCCCTTCAGCACCCAGCCCCTGGCGGTGGCCATGATCCAGCGCATTCAGGCCAATAGCGGCTTTCGTTTCGCAGACCCGGGCCAGGTGGCGGCCATCACGGGTCAGCTTGAATACCAGCAGGGGGGCATGAACCCCGCCTCCCTGGTGCGTCTGGGTCGCCAGACCGGGGCGGGTTACATGCTCTACGGGGATCTCCTCTCTGAAGGGGGCCGCTACCGGCTCGCCATGAGCCTGATGGATCTCAAGAGCGGCGAACTGCTCTGGAACGCCAGTCGATCCGCTGCCCGCTGATGTCGGCTCGCCGGATCCCTCTTGACCGGGATCCGGCCTTGTCCCCTTCTCCGGGGGCGGGAATACCCCTGTGGCGTCCCTGACGTCACTGGGTTGGCATGTCGCACTGCCTGAGGGCAAAAAAACCTTCCTGACTGTCTGACAATTCTGGTTCTGACAGCATCCCCAATTGCTACCATTCACTTTGCCGGAGGCTTGTCCGGTGAACACGTCACCGACCGCATCCTTCCCGCCCGGCAGGCAGCTTTCTGCCCCTGTGCGATACTCCATGAGTCTTGTATAACAGGAGTACAGGGACCCACTCCCACGGATAGCAAGGAGCTCGGATGGCGCTCTCAGTGGCACAACTCTACGAAGTGATGGCCCAGTTGCCGGATCCCGTTTTCATCCTCAGCGAAGATGGCTACTACATCGAGTACATCGGCGGGATGGAGCAGCAGTCCTACCAGAACGGCAACCCGCTGATCGGCAGACAACTGCTGGACGTGCTGCCCGAGGACAAGGCGCAGTGGGTGATGGCGCAGGTGGCTCAGGCCCTCGCCAGCGGCCAAGTGCAGGTGGTGGAGTATGACCTCTCCCCCGCCGAGGTGGACGGCATCGACGCCGACGCCGGGCCCCAGGGAATGCAGCGTTTCGAGGGCAAGATAGCGCCCTTGCCCTCTTTATATGAGGGGAAGCGGGCGGTGACCTGGATGACCCGCAGCATCACCCGCCAGCACGAGCTGCAACAGCGGCTCAAGCGGCTCGGGGAGACGGATCAGCTCACCGGCCTCTACAACCGCCACTTCTTCTTCGACCAGTATCACCACAGGGTGCAGGGGCAGCATCTCACCGGCCTCATCATGCTGGATCTCGATCACTTCAAGCAGATCAACGATCGCTTCGGCCACCAGACCGGTGACAAGGTCTTGTGCCGGGTCTGCGACTGCGTGGCCGCCCAGTTGCGGGGGGAGGATCTCTTCGTGCGCAGCGGTGGCGAGGAGTTTCTGATCCTGCTGCCGCAGATAGACGAGGGGATATTGCTGAAGGTGGCGGAGCGGATCCGCGCCGCAGTGGCGGCCATGGCGCCGGATCCCGCCCCGGTGACCGTGAGCCTGGGCACCACCCTGATCCGGCCGGGAGAGGATCTTGGCACCGTGCTGGCCCGGGCGGACGAGTGGCTCTATCGGGCCAAGCGGGGCGGGCGCAACCGGGTGGCCCACGATGGGGCGCCCTGAGGGGCGCAGTGAACAGGAAAGAGGGCGACCCGGGGTCGCCCTCTTTCATTTGGCCGGGCCAGATCAGCCGAACAGGGTCGAGATATTCTGCCCCGCCATCAGCAGGCCGATGGCCAGGGCGCTGAACCAGACCAGGGTAGCGGCGACCAGGGCATAGCCGAGGGCGACGAAGAGCCCGTCCCGCTGCAACATGCCGATGGCCAGCAGCAGGATGGCCCAGGCGGGCATGGCGTTGGTGAAAGGAATGGCGCCCAGTGGCAGCATCAGCAGCAGGGCGGCCAGCATGATGAGCAGGCCGTTGCAGCGGTTGATGGTCACGCTGCCGGTCAGGATGAGCAGGCGCGGGCGGATGAAGCGGTCGATGCGTGCCAGCAGATCCGCCCCCTTGTGCAGGGTCGGCTTGAGGTGCTCGGCGGCGAAGCGGCGCTCCATCAGGAAGGCGGGCAGCCAGGGCACCCGGTTGAGGGTAATGCCGATGCCGATGAAGAGGATCAGCAGGCCAAAGGGGGTGCTGACGCCGGGAATGGAAACCGGCAGCAGGAAGGGAACGGTGAGCAGCACGCAAAACAGCAGCATGCCCTGTTCGCCCACCAGGGCCAGCATCTGGCGCAGGCTGATGTGGCTCTCCTCGATGGCGTGGGCGGTGGCCCTCAGGGTATCGGAGAGCGTGCTTTGGGGGTCGTTGAGTTGCGCGGCAACCATTCCTGAGATCCTCGTTTGTTGATGCCACCGCTGTGGCGCCGCCAGCTTACGGGGGCGAGGTTAATCCCGGATGAATAACCCCGGGGAGCACAGATTTTTCCATCGGAAGCGGGGCAATGGGGCTGGTACAGCCCCCGTCCAGTGTGGGAGACGGGCGCTCTGATATGCTTTGCGCAGGTCTTTTCACCAAAGGATGAGCACATGAGAGGCGCGATGGGGATGGTGCCTGGGCTGCTGCTGCCCCTGGCGGGCTGGGCAGCCGAGCCCCCGGCGACGGGCTGGCAGCTGACTCCCTTTGCGGGATACAGCTCGGCCATCGACTTTCGGGCCATGGACGAGCCGGCGCCCACGCCGCACGGGAGCGACATCGACACCCTGCAAGGGGAGTGCTCCGGCAGCTGGGGGCTCTTCATCAGCAGGGAGGTGGATGACCCCGGCATGGTGGAGCTGCTCTACAGCCACCAGTCGACCCGGGTGTCCCCCGAACTGCCCGACAGGCTGACGGTGGACACCCTGCAGTTTGCCGGGGCCCTGACCCTCTCTGACCACCTGATGGCCCCCTATATCGGTGCCGGGATCGGGGTCACCCGCTTCGATGCCTACGACAGCGAGACGGCCCCTTCCATGTCCCTGGCCCTCGGGGTGCAGCCGCGCCTGACCGAACATCTGGCCGTGCGGGCCGAGGTGCGCGGTTATGGTGCCCTGGTCAACGACGACAGCCAGTTTCTCTGCAACCCCGAGATCTGCGCCTTTCGGGTGAGGGGGGAGCTGATCACCCAGTGGCAGGCCAATATCGGCTTGACCCTGAGGTTCTGAGCCTCATGATGGGACTCCTTTGACCAGACAAGGCGATACAACTCCGTGCCATCCCTGCCCCGTGAACTGCCCGTACTGCTGACCCCAAGGGGGCGACTGCGCCCCTTCGATGGGCGGGATGCTGCCGATCTCTTCGCCATCTACGGGGATCCCCTGGTGATGCGCTTCGTCGGGGAGCCGCCGTTTCCCTCCCTTGCCACCGTGTCGCAGATGCTGGCTAGCGTCGAGCGGTTGCTGGCTGGCGGCGAGTCGCTGGAGTGGGGGCTGGTGTTACGCGGCAGCGGCCGCCTGGTGGGCACCTGCGGCTTGCACAGCTTTGCGGCCGGCGCCAGCCTGCGCCAGGCGGAGGTGGGCTGCATGCTGGCCCGCAGCCACTGGGGACAAGGTCTGATGGGGGAGGCGCTGAGCGCCCTGATCGCCTATGCCCGCCAGCTTGGCATCATCACCCTGCTTGCGGATATCGAACCGGACAATCTGCCCAGCCAGCGGCTATTTGAGCGGCTGGGCTTCATCTGGCAGCAGGATACAAGCTACCGGTTACTGCTGGGCGAGGGGATCACACCAGACCGCGCGTGACGCGACTCAGGGGCTCGTTGACGTCGAACACCTTGTACTGCACCGCGCTGGCGCCCATGGCGAGCACCCGCTGCTCATGCATGGTGGCGTAGGCGAGGGCGCTCCCCTCATCCTCGAACAGATAGATGCCGCCCGCCTCGCCGGTGCGCGGGTTTTCGGTCCAGATCTTGGAGATGAAGCCCGGCTCCCGGGTGATGGAGTCGGCCAGCGGCATGGCCGCAGCAGTGAGGGCTGGTCCCATCATTTCGGCGGGGAAGTTGAAATGGATCTGCAGCAGGCTGGGCATCATAAACCTCTCGTGGGCGTTGATTGACGGAATCCGCATCATAGGAAGCCGGCATCTTAGCTGCAAGAAGGCACATTTTCGTGGCATAGTTACCGCAAAGTAACCACTCGCGAGCCATACCGTGCCCTCACTGCCCTGTCCCGCCTATCAGGTATTGCGCCTGCTGACCGGCAAATGGAAGCCGGCCATTCTGTTTCATCTGCGCGAACAGACCCTGCGCTTTGGCGACTTGCGCCGCTGCCTGCCCGAGGTGAGCCAGAAGGTGCTCACCGCCCAGCTCAAGGAGCTGGAGAGCGACGGTGTCATCATTCGCACCCTCTACCTCGACGTACCGCCCAGGGTGGAGTACTGTCTGAGCCCCCTTGGCGTCGCCCTGATCCCCCTGCTCCAGCAGATGCACGATTTTGCGCTGAACCACGTTGATCTGCTGGCTGGTCAGGGTCCTGTTTCTAGCGAGCCCGCAGCAACCAGCGGCTGAGGGCGGTGGCCGCCAGCAGTCGGTAGCCGAGCAGAGTGAGCGCCAGCAGCGCGGGTACCTTGAGGAGTTCCCACCACACCTGCTTGCCCTGGGGGCCGAAGATCATCAGCCACACCACCAGCATCATGTGCAGACAGTAGAGGCCGAGCACCTTGGGCGCCTGGCGCTCCAGCCAGCTGCCTTTGCCCCATGCCGGGTTGGCCAGCAGCAGGCCGAACAGCCCCAGCGCCCAGGGGAGCGAACCCAGCAGGAAATCGTGACGAGCGAGGGGGACGGCGGCAACGCGCAGCAGCCCTGCGGCCTCCAGGGCGTAGAGCCCCATCCCCGCCATCATCATCAGGGCGCAGCGCCTGGCGTCCGGCTGCCAGGCACGCAGGCGCAGCTCGGCGCCGAGAGCCACGAACAGCAAGGAGAAGAAAGGGCCGTTGCGGGTCAGCAGGGCCCACTCGCCCCCCGGCAGCAGCGGGCCATAGGAGCCGCCGATCAGGGCCAGGGCGTAGAGCAGGGCCCCCAGCAGCAGGGCCAGCCTCGGCAGGCGGACCTGCTGGCAGAGCCCCAGGATCAGCACCGCCACCATCAGGGCGGGCAGGAACCAGAGGTGGATCATGCCGCCCACCCACCAGACGTTGAGCGGATCCCCGAGCTGCATCTGCCACTGGCCCGCCATGGCGGGCAGGTAGCCCTCGCTCACCGCCGCGAGCGGGTTGAAGGGTATCAGCACGTAGAGCAGGCTCCACGCCAGCCAGAGCCCCAGCAGGGGTCGGCAGTAGCGCAGTGCGACCGTCAGCGGGTGGCCCGCGGCGAGGGCGGGTTGCAAGAAGTAACCGGCGCACAGGAAGAAGAGCGGCACCGCGAAGCGGCAGAGCTGGTTGATGACGGCCCCGACCAGAGGGTAGGGCGTGCTGTCCCACAGGGCGGGGTCGAAGGGGTTGCTGAAAGGGGAGAGATGGATGGTCATCACGGCCAGGATGGCCACCACTCGCCCGCATTCGATGCTGGAGATGCGCATGATTCCTCGCGGCGTTCGGGAGTTGGGCGCACCCTATCAGCCGCAGGCGTTCCCTATCCAGCCGCCTGGTCGCCAACTGTGACCCCCATCGGCGGCCGGTTACCCTTTGTTACCCGAGGTGCGGGCAAGGTTACCGCCGCCGGGAGCGGGATCCCGTTTTGGTGTCGGTAAAAGGGCTAGAGCAGGGCCACCAGCACGGTGACCAGGGCGCCCAGCAGCAGCAGGGTGATGCCGCGACCGGCGGGGCCGTGCAGCTTGTTCCACATCAGCAGGCTGGTGAGGGCCAGCAGCATGGCCAGGGCCGCCAGATCTCCCACCAGTTGCCAGGGCAGGCCGGTGCCCATGCCACGGTGCAGCCGGTTGAGGCTGGCAGCGAAGTTGGCTTGCTGCAGCTCGGTGCGCACCAGCAGAGTGCCTTCCACATAGCTGGCGGCCACGCTTTCGCTCAGGGTGACACCGCGCAGCTCCCAGCGGGCCGGCAGGGTGAGAGAGCCGGATGGTGTGGGCAGGGTCTGGGGCGGGGTGATCTGGGGTCGCCCCTCCTCGAACATGTCTGCATAACGCTGTTGCAGCAGGGCTTTCAGTTCATCCGGGCTGGCCAGCGGCGTGCTCAGTACTATCTCTTCGCTCGATTTGGCGGTGTGGGGACCGGGCAGGGGCAGCACGGCCCTGTGTTGCAGCCAGAGGCCGGTGAGGCCGTAGAGCAGCATCAGGGTGAGGGTGGCAAAGCCTGCCCAGGCGTGGATGCGGCGCACCCACTTGTTGTTGTGCAGGGGGAGTTTTCTGCGTGTCATCGTTCGGTGCTTCATAACAATCTGGCCAGCGAACGCTGGCCAGAGGGGACGGTAAACAGGGAGGATCAGAAGCGGTAGGCGGCGGTCAGGCGCAGCTGACGGGGCGTGCCCGGCATGATCTGGGCCGCGCTGGTGGCGCTGACGAAGTAGTCGTGATCGGTCAGGTTCTCCACGCTCAGCTGGGCTTCCCACTGGGGCCAGCGATAGCCGGCACGGGCGTCGAAGCGGGCGTAACCGGGCAAGGTGGTGGTGTTGGCGTTGTCGGCGAAGCGATCCCCCACCGCCGTCATCCCGGTCTCGCCGAACCAGCCCTGCTTGCCGCTCTGGTAGCCGGCGAACAGCTGGCCGTTCTGACGGGAGACGTTCATCGGCCGCTTGCCTTGCAGGTCCGCATCTGCCTTGACCTGCTCGGCATCCTGGATGGCGACGCCGCCGTGCAGATAGATCTCGTCGGTCAGCTGGGCACGGGCGCTCAGCTCGATGCCGTCGGTGCGCTGCAGACCGGTGAGGATCACCCGGGTGGGATCCAGCGGATCCTTGCTGCGCTTGTTGTACATCTCCAGCCGGTAGAGGGAGAGGGTGGTGGCGAGGCGGCCGTTCAGCCAGTCGCTCTTCACGCCCCCTTCATAGAGCCGGGTGTGCTGGGGATCCAGGTTGTTGTTCTTGTCCCCCGGGGTGATGCCGATAAGCTCACCGCCCACCGGGGTGAAGGTCTTGCTGTAGGAGGTGTAGAAGGCATGCTCCTCGATGGGGTTCCACACCAGGCCCAGGCGCGGACTCAGGCTGGTGACCGAGAGGGTCTCTTCCTTGTCGAGGTCGTTGCGGCGGCTGGTGACGGTGAAGTCGTCGCGGCGCAGGCCTGCCAGCAGGTGCCAGTCGCCCAGGCTGAGCTGATCCTGCACATAGAGGCCGACACCGCGCACCCTGTGATGGGCGTCGCTGGAGAGTTTCATGGCGCCGTCGTAGGTGGGCAGGGAGCCCGGATCATAGAGGTTGCCTGCCGGGATCGGGTTGGCGTTCTGGTAGAGCTTGGGGGTGCGATCCTGCCAGCCCTGCTCCAGACCCACCAGCAGACGATGGGCGATGGGGCCGGTTTGCAGCTGGCCTTCCGCCTCGGTGTTGCTGGTGAGGCTGCTGGCCTTGAGATCCTGCTGCCAGCGGGCGCGGGTCACCTTGTCACCCTTGACGCTGGTGACATAGGTATTGTCGAACTGGCTGTCGAGGGTGGTGTAGCCGAGCTGCTGGCGCAGTTGCCACTGATCGTTGATGTCCCAGGTGAAGCGGGAGCGGGTGGACTGGGCCACATCGTCGATGAAGTCGCGGCGGGTGTCGCTGTAGACGCTCTCGATGGGGACATCCGCCGGGCGACCATCGACGCCGGGAATGCCGCGATCCGGGGTGCGATCGTGCTCGTTGCGCTCGTATTGCACCAGCCAGTTCAGGTTGTCGGTGATCTCCCAGTTGACGGAGGGGGCCAGCAGGGTGCGCTTGCTGGTCACGTCGTCGCGAAAGCTGTCTTTGTCTTCCTGGGCCAGGTTCAGGCGCACCTGTACCCGCTCTCCTGCCTCGCCGTTGAGATCGGCGGCGAAGCGTCGGCTGTCGAAGCTGCCGACCTGGGCGCTGACGCTGGAGGCCTGCCCCTTCTGGGGAACCTTGCTGACCCGGTTGACGATGCCGCCCGTGCTGCCACGGCCGTAGAGCACGGCGGCGGGGCCCTTGAGCACTTCGACCCGCTCGATGTTGCCAAGGTCGCGGGTGTATTGCATGTCGTCGCGCAGGCCGTCGAGGTAGAAGTCGTTGCTGGCGCTGAAACCGCGGATGGTGACGCCGTCAAAGCGGGTGTCGCCGCTGGCGTTGACGCCGGGGATGCCGGTCAGGGCTTCACTCAGGGTGGGCTGGCCGAAGGCGGTCAGCTCGCTTGCCTTGACGCTCTCGATGCTCTGGGGCACCAGCTTGGCCGGTGTGGCGGTGCGGGTCGCGGTGGCGACCTCTTCATGTTGGCTGCGTTTGCCGACCACGGTCAGGGTTTCGTCTTCGGCACGGGGGCTGGTGCAAACCGCCAGCAAGGCGACGCCCAGCAAGGCGCGCGGGGAGTTGGAATGGTTCATCTGGGTGTGACTCTTTGTCGACCAATCGGCCTGAACTTGTTGATTTAATTGTAATTATTGATTTCTCTCATCGCGAGAGGTTGCTAATGATATTGATTTTCATTTGCCTTGCAAGGAGAAGATGCAAGAAAAAGAGATCATTGGCGGCAGGCACTGAGGGGGCTGGAACCTCGGGGAAAAGGCCGGGGGAACCTTGGTTCGGTTCGGAGGGGACGCTACCATGGTGGCCTCGCGCCTTGGCGCACCATCCGGCACACACAGGGAGAGAAACATGGTCGAGATCATCAGGGCGGATCTGCACAACCCTCGCCACGGCGAGGCGCTGATCGCGATGCTGGACGAATACGCCAGGGACGAGATGGGGGGCGGCAATGCACTGGCGGACGAGGTGAAGGCGAATCTGGCCGAAGCCCTGGCCGCGCGACCCGGTGCCCATGTGCTGCTGGCCTGGGTCGATGGGGAGCCCGCTGGCGTTGCCACCTGCTTCGAGGGCTTCTCGACCTTCGCCTGTCAGCCGCTGCTCAATATCCACGACATGGCGGTGCACCCTGCCCATCGCGGCCAGGGCATCGGCAAGCGGCTGTTGGCGGAGGCGGAGCGGCTCGCCCGGGAACTCGGTTGCTGCAAGCTGACCCTGGAGGTGCTGGAGGGGAACAAGGTGGCGCAGGCTGCCTATCGCGCCAGCGGCTTTGCGGGTTATGAGCTCGATCCCGAGGTGGGCCGTGCCCTGTTCTGGCAGAAGAAGCTGGGGTGAGAGGGTCGGCAAACATGATCTGCCGGGCTTGCCTCTGAGACTCCTGTCCCCTAGAGTGGCGCCAGATTTTTCAATGTGTTGATGGAACCGGCCCGGCCGGGTGAGTGACATGACCCTTTATGCTTCGGATCAGCGAGTGACCCGAATGAACTCCGTACAGATGCGCACGATGAAGCATTGTCCGGAGCCGGTGGAGGCCCAGACCTCCCATCCATTCATCGTGCAGTGACGACCGGATCTCGCTACCTCGCGGGAGCCGTGACCTTGCCGCACGACTGAACCAAGGCCATAGACGTTGCCTCGTCTATGGCCTTTTTTGTTGTCCCGCAGCCAGGCTGCGGGTGCGAGACAGAGCAGAGGCCCGCCCGGGTCTCTGCTTTTTTTATGGTCTGTCATGACCGACGGGTATGCTTGGCAAGGGCCGGGTCGTCGGCCAGAGAGGCTGACCATCTTCAAGAGGAAACAGTGCAATGTCACAAAATATCTATGACGAACCAGGGTTTTTTGAGGGCTATGCCCAACTGCCACGCTCCCTCCACGGGCTGGCGGGGGCGCCGGAGTGGCCGGCGCTGCACGCCATGCTGCCGGATCTTGCCGGCAAGCGGGTGCTGGATCTGGGCTGCGGTTATGGCTGGTTCTGCCGGGCAGCCAGAGATCTCGGGGCTGCCGATGTGGTCGGTATCGATCTCTCCGCGAAGATGCTGGCCCGTGCCGCCGAGCTGACCCGGGATGAGGCCATCCGCTATCGGCAGGGGGATCTGGACGGTCTTGCGCTGTCCGATGAGCCTTTCGATCTCATTTACAGCTCCTTGGCGCTGCACTACCTGCCCGAGGTGGCGCCGCTGTTTGCGGAGATTCACCGTGCGCTGGTGGCTGGCGGCAGCCTGGTGTTCTCGGTGGAGCACCCCATCTTCACCTGCCCGCAGCCGCAGGGCTGGCTGGTGGATGCAGAGGGACGCCGCTGGCTATCAGGCGGAGGGCAAGCGGGTCAGCAACTGGCTGGCGGAGGGGGTGATCAAGTATCACCGCACCCTGGGCACCTACCTCAATGCCCTTGTCGCCGCCGGGTTCCAGATCCGCCGCGTGGAGGAGTGGGGGCCGACGGCGGCGCAGATTGCGGCCAACCCGGCCCTGGCGGAGGAGGCGGAGCGCCCCATGCTGTTGCTGGTGTCGGCGTACAAACCCCTGGCCTGACGCAATAAAAAACGGCGCGCAGAGTGCTCTGCGCGCCGTGTCGTCAGGTGGTTGCCGACTTAGAAGTCGTAGCGGGCCGCCAGCTGGAAGTCATCCTTGGTGTTGAGCTTGCCGCTGTCATGGCTGTCGAGGTTGTTGATGCGGTACTCGCCGATGACGCGCAGGTTCTTGTTGAACTTGTACTGGGCACCCAGGGTGTAGTAGTCGATGGAGTCGTAGTCAGACTTGCCAGCCTGCTCCACCTTCTGCTTGTTCCACAGGGCCATCAGGCCGAAGCCGCTCTCGAAGTTGTAACCCAGCGCCCCTTCCCAGCCGGTGTGATCCTTGCCGGTGGCCAGGAAGTCGCTGCCGTCGGCATAGCTCAGGGCGGCGTAGAGGGCCTTGTTGTCGTACTTGGCGGAGAGCAGCCACAGCTTGGCATCCTCTTCACCGCTCTTGTCGCGGATGCCCACGTTGTAGGCGGTCCCCAGGGAGAGGTTGAACGGGAAGGTGTAGGCCACGGCGGCACCGTAGGCGGCATCGCTGTCCTTGCTGGAGGTCTCTTCGGTGTCACCGCCATCGAACTTGTAGCTGGTATCTACCTGGAAACCGTTGAACAGGCCGGAGTACTTCAGCACGGAGCCGGCGCGGTTGGTGGCGAAGGTGTCGGTCTTGGCGCCCAGTGCCTCGTTGCCGTAACCATCGGAGAGGGAGACATCAGTCCAGTCCGCCAGGAAGCCAGGAGCCCCCTTCTGGCGACCGAAGGTGACGGTTCCCCAGTTGGCGCCGACACCGGCGAACGCCAGACGGGTACGCAGGTTGTCGGAGTTCTCGCTGACGGTCTTCTCGCTGTCGTTGATGTACATCTGCAGTTCGTACTGGGCCAGCGCCTTGAGACCCGGGTTGATCTCGCTCTCTACCTTGGCGCCCAGACGGACAAACTGGTTGGCCCCCTGCTTGTCGCTGTATTCGTTTTTGATGTCACCGTTGGCGTCCAGCTCTTTCTTCTCGCCGAAGAACTGGCCGGCGTAGATGCGGCCGTAGAGGTCGAGCAGGGTGCTCTCGTTTTTGTACACTTCAACGGCTTGAGCCTGGAAGGCGGCGGTAAGAGCCAATGCTACTACTGTCAGCTTTTTCATCATGATCCCTTGTGTTGCAAGCTTTTGTTTTAAAAGACGGGGCCATGCTAGAAGTGACAGATGACAGTCGGGTGACCGTGCAATGAACAAACCGTGTCGGTTCCATGTCAGCGGGATGAAAACCGGGATTTATGTGGCTGGTCGCCACTTTTACGCGCAAAGGTTTGCCCTTGTGGTAGAATGCCGCCCGTTTTCGAGCTCCTAAGGTTGGATATGCGATGAGACGTGAACTGGCAATCGAATTTTCCCGAGTGACGGAAGCGGCTGCACTGGCTGGCTACAAGTGGCTCGGACGTGGTGACAAGAATATCGCCGATGGCGCGGCCGTGGCGGCCATGCGTCACATCCTCAATCAGATCCAGATCGATGGCGAGATTGTGATCGGCGAAGGGGAGATCGACGAAGCCCCCATGCTCTACATCGGCGAGAAGGTGGGCACGGGTCAGGGTGACGCCGTGGACATCGCGGTCGACCCCATCGAGGGGACCCGCATGACTGCCATGGGTCAGGCCAATGCTCTGGCCGTGCTGGCGGTGGGCGACAAGGGATCCTTCCTCAAGGCCCCCGACATGTACATGGAAAAGCTGATCGTGGGCCCCAAGGCGAGAGGCGCCATCGATCTCGATCAGGCCCTGGAGCTGAACCTCAAGGCCGTGGCCAAGGCGCTCGGCAAGCCCCTCTCCCGTCTGACCGTCATCACCCTGGCCAAGCCGCGTCATGACAAGGCGATCAAGGAGATGCAGGGTCTGGGAGTGCGGGTGTTCGCCATTCCCGACGGCGACGTGGCCGCTTCCATCCTCACCTGTCTGCCGGACAGCGAAGTGGACATGCTCTACGGCATCGGTGGCGCGCCGGAAGGGGTGATCTCCGCCGCGGTGATCCGCGCCCTGGACGGCGACATGCAGGCTCGCCTGATCCCCCGCCACCAGGTCAAGGGTGACAGCCCCGAGGTTCGCGCCCTGGGTGAACAGGAGATCGCGCGCTGCGAGGAGCTGGGCATCGACGTGAGCAAGGTGCTCAAGCTCGAAGATCTGGCCAAGAATGACAACGTCATCTTCTCGGCCACCGGCATTACCAAGGGTGATCTGCTGGAAGGGATCACCAGCGACGGCGTCATGGCGACCACCGAGACCCTGCTGATCCGCGGCAAATCGCGCACCATTCGCCGCATCAAGTCGATCCACTTCCTGGATCGCAAGGACAGCGTGGTACGCGACATCATCCTGTGATGTGCTGACTCCCGCAGCAAAAAGCCCGGCACTGCCGGGCTTTTTGCGCTCTGCAGGGCGCCAGGGTGCCCGGGCAGGGATAAGGCTTAGGAGAAACCGGACTCCTTGCTACACTGCGGTGCCCCACAGAGGAAAAATCAGATGGAATGTCGTCAGGGATGCGGTGCCTGCTGCATCGCCCCCAGCATCAGCAGTGCCATTCCCGGCATGCCGGACGGCAAGCCCGCCGGTGTGCCCTGTGTGCAGCTTGATGCGCACCTGGGGTGCAAGATCTTCGGCCAGCCGGAGCGCCCGGCGGTGTGCGGCGGCTTTCGCCCCATGGCGGACGTGTGCGGCTCCCATCGCCAGGAGGCCATCTGGCTTATCGGCGAGCTGGAGCGGCTGACCGCCTGAGCCCTTGACCCTCTCCCTCGGGGAAAGGGTGTCTGCTTGTCCTCCTCATCCCCGCCCCTTCTCCCGCAAGAGGAGAAGGGGGTGCCGCCATTCGGAGTCATGAAAAAGGCCCCCTCGCTTTGCGAGGGGGCCTTTTTATCGTCGGCTCATGGTGAAGCCAGCTTATTCCTTGATGCGCTCGATGCGACCACCCAGGCCTTGCAGCTTGTGCTCGATGTCTTCGTAGCCACGGTCGATGTGATAGATGCGATCGACGATGGTGGCCCCTTCGGCCACGAAGCCGGCCAGCACCAGGCTGGCGGAGGCGCGCAGATCGGTCGCCATCACCTGGGCACCCTTGAGCTGCTGGGTGTCGCGGCAGATGGCCACATTGCCCTGCAGTTCGATGTCGGCACCCATCCGTACCAGCTCGGGCACGTGCATGAAGCGGTTCTCGAAGATGGTCTCGGTGACCATGCCGGTGCCCTGGGCGACCGCGTTCAGCACGGTGAACTGTGCCTGCATGTCGGTCGGGAACGCCGGGTAGGGGGCGGTCTTGATGGTGACAGGTTTCAGGGTACGACCTGTCATGTCGAGGGTGATCCAGTCGTCACCCTTTTCAATCAGGGCGCCAGCCTCTTCCAGTTTGACCAGTACGGCTTCCAGCAGGCTGGGGTCGGTGTTGCGGCAGGTGATCTTGCCACCGGTCACGGCGGCGCCCACCAGGAAGGTGCCGGTCTCGATGCGATCGGGCTGCACGCTGTAGCTGCCACCGTGCAGACGTTCTACGCCGTCGATGGTCAGGGTATCGGTACCCGCGCCCTGGATCTTGGCGCCCAGCGCGTTGAGGAAGTTGGCCAGATCGACCACCTCGGGCTCACGGGCGGCGTTTTCGATCACGGTGCGACCGTCAGCCAGGGTGGCGGCCATCATCAGGTTCTCGGTACCGGTCACGGAAACCATGTCCATCAGGATGTGGGCACCTTTCAGGCGGCCGTCGACGCGGGCTTTGATGTAGCCCTCTTCGATGACGATCTTCGCGCCCATCAGCTCCAGGCCGTGGACATGCAGGTTGACCGGGCGGGCACCGATGGCACAGCCGCCGGGGAGGGAGACGTCTGCTGCACCGAAGCGGGCTGCCAGCGGGCCCAGGGCCAGGATGGAGGCACGCATGGTCTTCACCAGCTCGTAGGGGGCGACATGATTGTTTACCGCACCGGTCAGCACGGTCACGTTGCCGTTGACCTTGGTGGTGGCGCCCAGCATCTCCAGCAGCTTGAGGGTGGTACCCACGTCTTTCAGGCGCGGTACGTTGGAGAGTTGAACCTCTTCGTCACACAGCAGGGTGGCAAACAGGATGGGCAGGGCGGCATTCTTGGCGCCGGAGATGGTCACTTCACCGGAGAGGGTGCAGGGGCCGGTGATCTTGAATTTGTCCATGGTTTACTTCTTTACCAAATCAGGAGGGCAGCTGGAATTTACGCTCGCGTTTCCACTCGGCGTCGGTATAGGCCTTGATGGAGAGAGCGTGGATCTCGTTGGTGGCGATCTTGTCCATCAGCGGGGCATAGATGGCCTGTTGTTTCTTGACCCGGCTCATGCCGTCAAACATGTCGCCGACGGCGATCACCTGGTAGTGACTGCCGTCCCCTTTGACATGGACTTCGGACAATGGCAAAGCCTCGAGGAGTATCGCTTCAATTTCAGAGACTTGCATTATGAGTCCTCAGTTGTGAGCGGGGTTGAATGAAAGAGGCTGGCCACCCCGTAGAGGTTGGCCAGCGTATGGAAATCGTTGGAGGCACCCACCAGTGTCGGAGTGGCACCCCGTGCCAGTGCCGCCTTGGCCCACTTGACCAGCAGGGCAAGGCCGGCGGAATCCAGGGTAGTGACGGCACCGAGTTCGAGCCGGTCGTCCTGCCACCAGTCGGCGCGGCGTTGCCACAGATCGTTGACCTGCGGGGCCTGCAAGTCACCGCTCAGGATCATGACTTGATCACCAGCGGCTTGGCATTGTGTTCACGCAGCTGGGCGATCACCGCATCGATGCCGTTCTGGCGAATGAGGCCACCCAGTTCGTTCTGCTTGGCGGAGAGCAGGCTGATCCCTTCGGCAACCATGTCGAAGGCTTTCCACTCGCCGGTCTTGTTGTTCTTGCGCAGCTTGAATTCGAGGAAGATGTCCGGCTTGCCGGCCTCTTTCACGCTGACGTTGACGGCGGTGATGTTGCTCTCGGCGGCTTTGCCGGGCTGGACCTTGACGGTCTGCTTGTCAAAGTGTGCCAGGGCGTCGGCGTAGGAGCTCACCATGTACTCGGTGAAGACGTCCACAAAGGCGTCACGCTGGGCAGGGGTCGTCTGTTTGATCTGGTTGCCGAGCACCTTGTAGGCGGCGAAGCGGTTGTCCACGTAGGGCAGCAGCTCCTCGCGGATGATGACGCGCAGGTGATCGGGGTTGCTCTTCACCTGGGCCTGATCGGCTTTCAGGCGGGCAAAGGTCTGCTGGGCGGCCTGATCCACGAGGGCATAGGGGTCCGAAGTGTTGACATCCGCACGGGCGACGAGGGAGAACAGCATGCTGGTCATCAGACCCAGCATCAGGGCGATCTTCTTGAACATGGTTACTCCTTGGTTGCGGGTGTGTTGGCCGGGGAGGACTGGCTGTAGAGGAACTTGCCAATCAGATCTTCCAGCACGATGGCGGACTTGGTGTCTTCGATCATGTCGCCATCCTTGAGCATGCTGGTGCCCATCTCCTCATCGCTGAACCCCGGTGCCAGACCGATGTACTGCTCACCGAGCAGGCCAGAGGTCAGGATGGAGAGGGTGCTGGTCTCGGAGAACTCGCCGGCACTCTTCTGCATCTGCAGGGAAACGATGGGGACCTGGCTCTTGGGATCCAGGGTGATGTCGCTGACACGACCGACGACGACGCCGCCGACCTTGACCGGCGAGCGTACTTTCAGGCCGCCGATATTATCGAAATGGGCGCGCAGGGTATAGGTTTCTCCTTCCGGTTTGAAACTCAATCCCGCCACTTGCAGTGCCAATGCCAGAATGGCCGCGATGCCAGCCAGCATGAAGGCGCCAACCAGAAATTCTACTTTGCTGAACTTCATCTTTCCCTTATCCAAACATGACTGCGGTGAGTATAAAATCCAGACCGAGCACGGCCAGGGATGAGTGAACCACGGTACGGGTGGTCGCCTGACTGATCCCGGCCGAGGTCGGTTTGGCATCATAGCCGTTGAAGAGCGCTATCCAGGTCACCACCAGGGCGAAGATCAGGCTCTTGATGGCGCCCTGCATGATGTCGTCCTGCCAGTCGACGGAGGCCTGCATGGCGGACCAGAAACTGCCTTCGTCCACCCCCAGCCAGTCGACACCAACCAGCTTGCCGCCAAAGATGCCGATCAGACTGAACATGAAGGCCAGCAGCGGCATGCTGATGACCCCGGCCCAGAAGCGGGGCGCCACGACCCGACGCAGCGGATCGACCGCCATCATCTCCAGGCTGGAGAGCTGCTCGGTGGCCTTCATCAGACCGATCTCGGCGGTGAGGGCGGAGCCCGCACGACCGGCGAACAGCAGGGCGGTGACCACAGGGCCCAGCTCACGGAGCAGGGAGAGGGAAACCAGAGGCCCCAGGCTCTGCTCTGCGCCGAAATCCTTCAATACGTTGTAACCCTGCAGGGAGAGCACCATGCCGATGAAGAGGCCGGACACCAGTATGATGGCGACGGATTGCACTCCCACCACATACAGTTGCTGCACCAGCAGCGGGAAGTGCTTGCGTGGCTGGGGTCGTCCTGCCAGTGCATGAAACAGCATGATGGTTGCCCGCCCGACGGCGTTGATGAAACGCACACCGCTGCGGCCCAGCTTGCTTATCTGACTTGTCAACATCACAGATCCTGTAGCAGGTCACCTGCCGGAAAATGAAACGGAACAGGACCGTCGGGCAATCCCTTGAGGAACTGCTCGACTTCGGGATTGTGCTCCTCGCGCAGCTGCTCCGGTGTGCCGTGTGCCACTACCTTGCGGTTGGCGATGATGTAGGCGTAGTCGGCGATGCTCAGCACCTCCTTCACGTCGTGGGTGACGATGACGGAGGTGATGCCGAGGGCATCGTTGAGCTCCTTGATGAGCTTCACCAGCACCGCCATGGTGATGGGGTCCTGCCCCACGAAGGGCTCGTCATACATGATGAGATCCGGATCCAGCGCGATGGATCTCGCCAGGGCCGCGCGACGCGCCATGCCACCGGAGAGCTCGGACGGCATCAGCTTGGCCGCCCCGCGCAGACCGACAGCCTGCAGTTTCATCATGACGATGGTGCGGATCAGCTCTTCCGGCAGGCCGGAGTGCTCCCGCAGCGGGAAGGCCACGTTGTCGAAGACGGTCATGCCGGTGAACAATGCGCCACTCTGGAACAGCATGCTCATCCGTTTACGCACTTCATACAGGCGTGAACGGGAGAGCGTGGGAACGTCTTCCCCGTCAAACAGGATCTGACCGGACTCAGGCTTGAGCTGGCCCCCGATCAGGCGCAGCAAGGTGGTCTTGCCGATCCCGCTCGGACCCATGACGGCGGTGACCTTGCCACGGGGAATGGTCAGGTTGATCCTGTCGTACAGCAGCCGATCCCCGTGACTGAAGGTCAGGTCGGAGATGGTGATCAGGTCATCGTTCAAACAATTGTCCATCCGGTATAAATGAAGAGCGAATTTTATGGGCTAGTCTAGGTCTAAGCAACAGCGAGGAACAACTATTGAGCGGGTTTCCCCCCCAAGTACGCGACAGTTTTATGTAACAACCTGCGTCAATGACCGCCCATTCCGCATCCGATTCGCTTATCTCGGCAGACTTTTTTATAATCCCGCAGCAAATTTCGGCCCGGAGCTGTGCCTTTATGTCTGTAAAGCCTGAAAAAGTGTCTGAATTGTTCGATTTCCGTCGCAGCGCCCGAGCGGTGCTGGACATAGAAAAACAAGCCATTGATGGACTCTACCAGTACCTTGACGAGGCGTTCGAGCGCGCCTGCGAGATGGTGCTGCGCTGTGGCGGCAAGATAGTGGTGACCGGCATGGGCAAGTCGGGTCATATCGGCAACAAGATTGCCGCGACCCTGGCCAGCACGGGAACGCCCGCCTTCTTCCTGCACCCGGGCGAGGCCAGCCACGGGGATCTCGGCATGATCTCAGCCGGGGATCTCATCATCGCCATTTCCAACTCCGGCGAGAGCGACGAGATCCTGGCTCTGCTGCCGGTGCTCAAGCGCCGCGGCATTCCACTCATCTGCATGACAGGCAATCCTGCTTCCACCATGGCGAAAGAGGCCAACGTGCACCTGTGCATCAAGGTGGAGAAAGAGGCCTGCCCCCTCGGTCTGGCCCCGACATCCAGCACTACCGCCACCCTGGTGATGGGGGACGCGCTGGCCGTGGCCCTGCTGGAGGCCCGTGGCTTCACCGCCGATGACTTTGCGCTGTCGCACCCGGGCGGGTCCCTCGGCAAGCGGTTGCTGTTGCGAGTGGGCGATCTGATGCACAGCGGCGAGCTGTTGCCCAAGGTGGGGATAGATGCCACCATCAGCCAGGCGCTGCTGGAAGTGAGCCGCAAGGGGCTCGGCATGACGGCGGTGGTGGACGATCAAGGGCTGCTTGCCGGTCTGTTCACCGATGGTGACCTGCGCCGCATTCTGGACCTGCAGGTGGATATCCATCACACCCCCATCAGCCGCGTCATGACGGTGAACTGTGTTACCGTAGGGCCTGAGATGATGGCGGCCGAGGCCGTCAAGCTGATGGAAACCAGGAAAATCAACGGGTTGTTGGTCGTGGATGGGGAGAGACACCCGCTGGGTGCCTTCAACATGCATGACCTGCTGAAAGCCGGAGTAATTTGATGCAAGACGTACCGACCCTCTATGGTCCGGTGACGCGCAGCCAGTACGAGAAGGCGGCGCAGATCCGCCTGCTGGTGTGCGATGTGGATGGGGTGCTCTCCAACGGCTTCATCTATATGGGCAATAACGGCGAAGAGCTGAAGACCTTCTGCACCCGTGACGGTGCCGGCATGCGTGCCCTGCTCAATGCGGGCATCGAGATTGCCATCATCACGGGGCGAACCTCCCGCATCGTCAGCGATCGCATGCAGAGTCTGGGAGTCCAGCACCTGGTGCAGGGTGCAGACAAAAAGCTGCCCCACTTCGAGGCCTTGCTGACCAAGCTCGGGCTGGATGCATCGCAAGCCGCCTATATGGGAGATGACACCATCGATCTGCCGGTGATGCAGGCTTGCGGCCTGGGTATCGCCGTTGCCGACGCTCATCCGCTTGTGCTGGCGAAGGCGGATCTGGTGACGCGGCTTGGCGGTGGCGTCGGGGCCGTGCGCGAGGTGTGCGACCTGATCTTGCAGGCCCAGGGATTGGCTGACTATCAACCCGAGGCGTCGCGATGAACAAACAGACTGTGCTGTTCGGCCTGCTGTTTCTGGCTGCGCTGGCGGCCTGGCAGCTGGGGGAGATCGAGCTGGTCCCCGAGCCGACCACCAAGACGGAAAATTTTCAACCGGACTTCACCGCCAGAGAGTTGGTGACGACCCGCTTCAACGAGCAGGGCAAGCGCACCGAGCGGCTGGAATCCGAATATGCGGAGTACTACCAGGTACTCGAGCAGGCCACTTTCACCAAGCCGGTGGTCTACATGTTCGATGACAAGGGCGCGGCCGAATGGAAGCTGACGGCCGAAACCGGGGTGCTCAACACCGATGACAATGTGATCCTCCGTGACAAGGTGCATCTGGACGGTCTGCTGCCCGCTTCCTTCATCTCCACGCTGGATACCTCCTATCTGGAGCTGGATCTGGTGACGCAGGGGATGAGAAGCAACCAGCACATCAGCATTGTGGGCCAGGAGTTCCAGACCGAGGGCGTTGGCCTCAAGGGTCACCTGGAACGTAAATATTTCGAGTTACTGGATAAAGGCCATGCCACTTATTTCAATGAAAAACGTTAATCTGGCCCTCACGGCCCTGTTGCTGTGCGGTTCCCTGAATGCCAAAGAGTCCGACTTTGCCGAGAAGGTCTATGTGGATGCGGTCAAGCAGGTGGCCGAGATGCAGGACAACCGCATCACCTTCAGCGAGGATGTCATCATCACCCAGGGCACCATCAAGATTAAGGCCGACAAGGTGGTGGTGATCCGCTCCGGCGACAAGGGCGCCGAGGTGATGACCGCGTATGGCAACCCAGCCACCTTCTTCCAGGTGCTGGACAACGGCAAACCGGTCAATGCCCATGGCAACAGCATCCGCTACGAGCTTAAGAACCGGCTGGTGACCATCACCGGCAACGGCCAGCTCAAGCAGGAAGACAGCCAGGTGACCGGCGATCTCATTCGCTACGACATCGTCAAGCAGAAGATGATTGCCGAGAGCAAGGGGCCCACCCAGCGCGTCAAGACGGTGTTCCTGCCGGATCAGGTGGAGAACTTCGACAAACCCGCCGATCAGAAGAAGTAGGAAACAACAGCCATGGCAGTGTTAAAAGCAACGGGTCTGCAAAAGAGCTACAAGCGCCGCATGGTGGTCAGCGATGTGAGCCTGGAGGTGGGTACGGGCCAGATCGTGGGCCTGCTCGGCCCGAATGGCGCGGGCAAGACGACCTCCTTCTACATGATCGTGGGCCTGGTGCAGCGAGATGCCGGCCTCATCACCATCGACGAGCAGGACATCAGCCTGCAGCCCATGCATATCCGTGCCCGCAATGGCATCGGCTATCTACCTCAGGAGGCCTCCATCTTCCGGCGCCTGTCGGTGTTCGACAACTTGATGGGGGTCATGCAGACCCGCAAGGGGTTGAGCCGCGAAGAGCGGGAGGATAAGGTCGAACAGTTGCTGGAAGAGTTCAATATCACCCATATCCGCGACAGCCTGGGCCAGAGCCTCTCGGGTGGGGAGCGGCGCCGGGTGGAAATCGCCCGGGCGCTGGCGGCAGAGCCGAGATTCATTCTGCTCGATGAGCCTTTCGCAGGTGTTGATCCTATTTCAGTCATCGATATCAAAAAGATCATCCAGCATCTGAAAGAACGCGGGTTGGGTGTGCTGATTACGGACCACAACGTCAGAGAGACGCTGGATGTGTGCGAGAAGGCCTACATCGTCAGCCACGGCAAGATGATTGCCGAGGGCGCGCCGGCCGATATCCTCGCCGATGAGCAGGTCAAGCGCGTCTATTTGGGCGATCAATTCAGTCTATAGTAAGGGGGCACCCCTCATTTTTTGTTAGGTGGCTGCCTCGCTGAACATAAGGATATCCCGACGTAGATGAAGCCGACATTACAGTTGCGTCTCGGTCAGTCCCTGACCATGACGCCACAATTACAACAAGCGATTCGTCTGCTCCAGCTCTCCACCCTGGAACTCCAGCAGGAAATTCAGCAAGCGCTCGACAACAACCCCTTGCTGGAGCAAGAGGAGAACGAGGCGCAGGAAACCAGTCAGACAGAGACACAGGACGCCAGTCAACTCGACTCCAGCGATGCCATGGCCCAGGAGAGCATGCCGGATGAACTGCCGGTGGACACCACCTGGGACGAGGTCTACTCGGCCGGTACGGCCCAGAGCGCAGGCCCCATCCATGACGGGGAAGACAGCGTCTATCAGGGGGAGACCACCGAGAACCTGCAAGACTACCTGCTGTGGCAGATGCGGCTCACCCCGTTCAGTGATGTGGATGCGGCCATCGCCCTTGCCATCATCGATGCCATCGACGAATCCGGGTATCTGACTGCCACCCTCGAGGATATTCAGGCTGCAGTCAGCAGCGAGGAGGTAGAAGTCGAACTGGATGAGATCGAAGCCGTGCTCAAGCGGGTGCAGCATTTCGATCCGGTCGGCATCGCCGCCCGTTCGGTGCAAGAGTGTCTGCTGATCCAGCTCGGCCAGTATTCGCCGGACCTGCCCTGGCTCGACGAAGCCAGAGAGGTGATCCGCGAACACATGGACCTGCTCGGCAATCGCGACTACCGCACTCTGGCTCGCAAGACCCGCCTCAAGGAGAGCGATCTCAAGGAGGTACTGGATCTTATCCAGCAACTGGAGCCCAGACCCGGCAACGGCATCATCCAGAGTGAATCCCAGTACGTGATCCCGGATGTGTCCGTGGTCAAGAAGGGCAGCAAGTGGGTGGTTGAACTCAATCCGGACTCTGCTCCGCGCATCCGTGTCAACGAGGCCTATGCGGCCATGGCGCGCAATGCTCGCAGCAGCACGGATACCCAGTTCATCCGTTCTCATTTGCAGGAGGCCAAGTGGTTCATCAAGAGCCTGGAGAGTCGTAACGACACCCTGCTCAAGGTGGCCAGCTGCATCGTCGAGCAGCAGCAGGGCTTTTTCGAGTACGGCGAAGAGGCCATGAAACCCATGGTACTCAACGACATCGCGGAAGCGGTGGAGATGCATGAGTCGACCATTTCACGGGTCACGACCCAGAAGTACATGCATACGCCCCGCGGCATTTTTGAACTGAAGTTTTTTTTCTCCAGTCACGTCAATACGGAGGGAGGAGGAGAGTGCTCATCGACCGCTATTCGCGCCCTGATCAAGAAGCTGGTGACGGCGGAAAACCCCGCCAAGCCGCTTAGTGATAGCAAGATCGCGGATTTGCTGGCCGAACAGGGTATTATGGTGGCGAGACGCACGATCGCAAAGTACCGTGAATCCTTGTTGATCCCGCCATCCAATCAGCGCAAACGCCTGGTTTAGGCAAACAAAAGGAAGACGTTATGCAAATTAACCTGACCGGACACCATGTCGAGATTACCGAAGCTCTGCGTGATTATGTGAACAACAAATTTGCCAAACTCGAGCGTCACTTTGACCATATCAACAACGTACACGTGGTGTTGAGCGTCGAAAAACTGAACCAGATCGCCGAAGCCAAGCTGCATGTCAGCGGGGGAGAGGTGTTCGCCAATTCGCAGCATGCCGACATGTATGCGGCGATTGATACCCTGCTGGATAAACTGGATCGGCAGATCATCAAGCACAAAGATAAGTTAAATCAAAAATAACTATGCAACTTGAACACATACTGAGTCGGGACTGCACCAAGAGTGCGGTCCCTTGTACCAGCAAGAAACGCGCGCTCGAGATCATCAGTGAACTGGCCGCAGAGCGCCTCGGCGCTTCCCGCCAGGTCCTGTTTGAAAGCCTGCTGGCGCGAGAAAAGATGGGCAGTACCGGGATCGGAGCCGGTATCGCCATCCCCCACGGCCGGATTGACGACGCCTTCGCGCCGACCGCCGTGTTGATGACCTTCTCCGAGCCCATCCCTTTCGATTCTATCGACAATCAACCGGTTGACCTGCTCTTTGCATTGCTGGTGCCGGAAAGCGAGTGCAAGCAGCACCTCAAGACTCTTTCCCTGATGGCATCCAAACTGGCTGACAAGGCCGTCTGCCGCCAGTTGCGCCAGGCGACCAGCGACGAAGAACTCTATCAGATCATGACGTCGGCCTGAGGCCGGGTCTGACACAGCCACGTTGGCGTGAGGGGACAAGATGCAGTTAATAGTAGTAAGCGGTCGTTCGGGCTCCGGCAAGACGGTGGCCCTGAGGGTGCTCGAGGATCTCGGGTACTACTGCGTGGACAACCTGCCGGTCAACCTGCTGCCCCAGTTGATCGTGTCGGTGGAGAGCCAGTATGACAAGCTGGCGGTCAGCATCGATGTGCGCAACCTGCCTGCCCAGGCAGACAGGCTGGAGAACCTGCTGAGCCAGGTGCGCAACGAGGGGCGAGTCAAGTTTTCGAGCTTCTTCTTCGATGCGGACAACGCGACCCTGCTCAAACGCTACGGTGAGAGCCGCCGTCTGCACCCTCTGTCCCGCAACAAGCTTTCGCTGGACGAGGCGATCCGGGAAGAGACCCACCTGCTGGCACCACTCTCCTCGACCGCCGACCTGCGCATCGACACCACCAACCTCAGCATCCACGATCTCAGCGAGCTCATCAAAACCCGGGTGCTCGGCAAGAAAGAGAACGAGCTGGTGCTGGTGTTCGAGTCGTTCGGTTTCAAGTACGGCATTCCCAAGGATGCGGACTTCGTGTTCGACGCCCGTTTCCTGCCCAACCCGCACTGGATCCCGGAGCTCAAGCCCTTCACCGGAAAGGATGAGCCCGTGGCCAACTACCTCTCCAGCCAGCCGGATGTCATGCTGTTCATCCAGCAGATCGAGAATATGCTGGGGACCTGGTTGCCCCACCTGGAGCGCAACAATCGCAGCTATGTGACCGTCGGGATTGGCTGTACCGGCGGACAACACCGCTCGGTGTTCATCGCCGAGCGGCTGGCCAGCGCATTCCGGTTGCTTGGCAAGAACGTGCAGATCCGCCATCGCACGTTGGACAAGCGTTCAAACCCCGCCTGACAGATCCACAGGATGCTCAGATGACCGTTTCCGCCTCGGTAGAAGTCAAAAACAAGTTAGGCATTCACGCCCGACCGGCCATGATGCTGTTCGAGCTGGTGCAGGGGTTCGATGCCCACGTGCTGCTGCGCAACGAAGAGGGAGTCGAGGCCGACGCGGACAGCGTGATCGGCCTGCTGATGTTGGACTCCGCCCAGGGCAAACAGGTGGAGGTGCAGGTGGAGGGCCCCGAAGAGGTGGAGGCCCTGGCCGCCGTGGTGGCGCTGTTCACCTCGGGCTTCAATGAGGAGTAATACGCCTCGGCGTGCTCAAGGTGCGCTGCGAGCCAGCGCCTTGAAAGCGGCAAAATCCCGACAAGCCAGCAGACTTCTGCTGGCTTTTTCGTTCATCAGTGCCAGAAACAGATCATAAAGTCCCATGGCTTCCTCATAATCCGCCTTGGCGATGGCCAGCACGAAGATGAGGGTAGCGCTCTCGCCGTTTCCCCAATCGATCCCCTGGGGGGCCAGCACGGTATAGACCAGGGTGCGGCGCGCCAGCAGGCCGAGGGAGTGGGGCAGAGCGATGCCGTCCCCCAGCAGGGTGGAGACGATCCGCTCCCGCTCCTGCAAGGATCCCCGGAATCCGCTCTGCACCAGATCCTCCGCCTCAAGCTGGCTGCAGATGCGATCAAACAGCATCCCCTGGCTGATGGGTTCATCAAGCACCATGAAGTGGTCGGCATCGAAATACTTGTCGAGCAGATAGGGACGGGTGCGATCGACGAGCACCAGCTTGCCGAGCTGCTCCAGCTGGTATTGGGTCGGGAAGGGGGAGACCTGTACCACGGGAGCATTCTTCTCGCTCACCTTGAGGGTGCTGATGACGAAATCCTGCTCGACTCGCACCAGTCCCTCATAGTCCCGCACCGACTCCAGCGTGGTCAGCTGCAGTTGGGGGTATTCCCGCCGGATGCGTGCTTCCAGCACCCGGAAGGTGGCGTTGCCCGCATCGCACAGCAGCAGCGCCTGGGGGCGCCGGGTGTAACCGATGTCGTAGTGGCGCTCCAGGCCGACTCCGATGTGGATCACCAGGTAGCCGATCTCGTGGTGGGTCAATCGGTAGGGGGTCTGCCTGATCCACTCAGAGATGGCCGCCAGGGTGATGTCGTAGGCGAGGGGGTAATACTGCTTGATGTGGTCCGCCAGGGGATTGTGGCTACCAATCTGGTATTTGACCCGCAGCAGCATGGCGCCGATGTGGGTCTGCAGGTCGGCTCGCAATTGCGGGTCGCCGCGCAGGTCATAGGGGTAGTGCTGGTGGATGTAACCCAGCAGGTGCGCCGTCAGCTGCTCGCTCTCGGCCGCCATGGCCGGGCTGAGCAGGGGCGTCTCTGCAGTGAGGCGAGCCTGGATCTGGATGGCGAGACAGGCGATCTCTTCCTGCCCCGGTGAAGTCAGGGTCGGCAGCTCGGCATAGATGTCGCGGGCCACCACTGCCAGGGGCGGGGTGATGTCGTCGCTGGCAAACTGGCGCAACTCGTGACCAGACGCCTGGCGAAGCAGGGCGACGGCACAGTAGACGGTGACTTGCTGCAGGCTCTCGTCGGCCAGGCGCAGCTGATGGCGACCGAGTTGCTCGTGAATGTGGTTGCCCACTACCTCCAGCGTCTTGCTGGGGCAGAGGGTGGGCAACAGGCTCTGGAGCGGATGCTGGTGCAGCAGCTCCTGGCAGAGCAGTTGGGTGAGGCAGGCGCGGATCGCCATCTCGCTTCCCGCAATGCGCATCCCCACCCTGGGTTTGCTGTCGATGGTGAGCCCGAAGTGGGCGAGCCGCTCCCGCACCTCCGTCATGTCCCCTTGTAAAGCCGCCCGGCTTAGATACCAAGTGTCCGCCAGCTCGTCGAGTTTGATCCCCTGTTCCGCCGTCAGCAGCAAGACCTGGAGGTGCAGCACCCGCTCGCGGCTGGTGCGAGGCAGAGGGCTCTCCTGCCCCTGGGCGGCCAGCAGCGCATCGAACAGTCCCTGATTGTAGATCTTGAGCTGGTAACCGCTGCCCCGCTGATGGATCAGGTGGGCGCCCCGGGTGGCAATGAGCTCGTTCAGGGTCGCCACGTCGGTACGCACCGTGCGGGTGGAAACATTGAGACGGCGGGCCAGCTCCTCCTGTGGCAGAGGCTCGGCGTGAAGCAGGGCGAGCAGTTGCTGGAGTCTGGGGTGGGGCAGCTTGGTCATGAGGGGGTGAGGACTCCTGTCGCGCATGGTGGGTCGATGTTAACAAGGGGGTCATTAACAAGCCAGGCACCGCCCAGTGATCGGACCGGTGCCTGTGGGGTTGCTATGCCAGCAGTGCCTTCACCATGGCGAGGAGGGTACGCACATCCTCCGGCCGGGTCTGGCTGCTCTCGCTGTCGATGATGGAGCTGTAGACATGGGGGATCACCTTCTCGACTCCTGCCTCCAGCGCGATCCGCACTATCTCCTCGAAGTTCTCAAGATCGATGCCGCCGGTGGGCTCCAGCCAGAAGCCGTGTCGGGCACAGGCCTCGGCCACTGCCTGATACTCGGCGCGGCAGGCGAGTCCCCCCATGGGGAAGAATTTGACCGAGCTGCCGCCCATGTCCTTGAGCAGGGCAATGGCGGTATCGATGGGGACGATGCCGTCAGCCTGCTGCGCGCTGAGGGGGCCGGTGGAGATCTTCACCATCCCCGGCGTGCCGGTGGGGGAGACAAGGCCATTGATGAGGGTGTCAGCT
Organism: Aeromonas sp. QDB25; assembly: GCF_027707725.1. Taxonomy (NCBI): domain Bacteria; kingdom Pseudomonadati; phylum Pseudomonadota; class Gammaproteobacteria; order Aeromonadales; family Aeromonadaceae; genus Aeromonas; species Aeromonas sp. QDB25. Next base: position 28,408 of record NZ_JAPCIZ010000004.1, read on the forward strand.
TGACCGAGCAGCGCCCGGCTGGCCCCGACCCCGGTGAACACCTGATTGACATGCTGAGGCTGCAACTGGCGGGCCAGCTCGGCCACCATGGCGGACTGGCGCGGATCACCTGCTCCCAGCCCGATGGAGAGGGCGTTGTCGATAAGTTTGGCGTAGGCCTGCATGTCGGCGACGGCAGAGGGGATGTCCGGGTAGTTCTTGGAGAGCACACCGACCAGGACGTGGCCCTCGGCGGCCTCATAAATGTCGACGGCATTCTCTTTGGAACCTGCCAGCACGTTGAGGCAGACCCGATCGCGGTAGTAATTGGGGGTAAGAGACATCAGTTGTTCTCCTGAACGAGGTGGGCAATGGCGGAGTGGATCTGGTCGAGCTGGGGCAGGGTGACGCTGCGCACATCTATCTCGATGTGCCCCTCGTTGGCCTTGTAGCCGCGGCAGTAGATGGCGGGGGTACCCTGTTGCAGACGGGAGACCACCTGGACCGTGGTCATGCCGAGGCGCTCATGGTCGAAGGCGATGTCGGTGCGGGCGATGTCGCGCCCCGCGCTGTCCCACACCACCTTGGCGGTGACGCCGGGCAGCTGGTTGAGGCGCTCGATGAAGGGGGTCATCTTGGCGACCATGGCGGTGCCGCTCTCCTTCTCTTTGGCCAGGTAGCGCTCGATGGCGTGGGTCAGGCCGAGGATCCCCTCCTTGCCCACCTTCATGGCACGGCCGATGCCGCCCGCCTGCTGCTTGACCCACTCAACATACTGACGCCTGCCGAGCACCAGGCCGCTGGTGGGCCCTTCGATGGCCTTGGCGCCGCTGTAGATGACCAGATCTGCACCCTGGTTGTAGTAGAGACGCAGATCCTCTTCGGCCGCTGCATCGACGATGAGCGGGATCCCGTGGGCCTTGGCCACCTCGGCCGCCTCGGCCACCGACAGAATGCTCTTCTGCACGCAGTGGTGGGACTTGATGTAGAGGATGGCGGCGGTATTGGCATTGATGGCGGCGGCCAGCTGAGCGGGTGAGCACTCGTTGGCGTAGCCTGCCTCCACCACCCTGCCGCCCCCCAGGTTGACCATGGTGCCGACGGGGGCACCAAAGTTCACGTTGTGGCCCTTGGGCAGCACGATGTCGCTCGGCACGTCGTGGGCATGAGCATGCAACTGCTCGAGGCGATAGGGGTCGCCGCGCACGATCACGGCGGCCACCGACTGGGCGATGCCGGCGCTGGCGCAGGAGACCACTACCACATCTTCAACACCCAGCAGTTCGGCCAGGTAGGTGCCGGTCTTGTTGACCAGATCCTTCACCTCGAAGTAGTGGCCGAGGCCGAAGTTGACCGCATCGACCACCTCCTGCTCGGGGGTGGAGACGCCGAGGATGGTCATGCGCCCGGAGGCGTTGATCACCGGTTTGAGCCGGTATTTCTCATACACAGAAGGCATGGTGTGATTTCCCGTAGTGAGTCAGAACCAGTTCGCCGCCCACCAGGGCGGCGAGAGGGAGCAGTTGCCGGTCACCGTTGCGGGTGCCGGCCTCGGTATCGGTAAAGAGAGTGGGGCCGCAGCTCACCTCGAACAGGGTGATGTCTGCATCGGCGCCCACCTCGAGTCGCCCCTTGCCGGGCAGGCGCAGGGCATCGGCGGCCTGGTGAGTGACGCAGGCGAGCACCTGCTCCAGGGTCATGCCGATGGCGAAGAACTTCGACATCACGTGGGCAAGGCTGTAGACGGGCCCCTTGATGCGGTTCTTGCAGTAGATGTCTGAACTGATGGTGTGGGGCAGGATGCCCTGGGCAATGGCCAGCTCCGCCACTTCGAAGCTGAAGCTGGCGCCACCGTGGCCGATGTCGAGCAAGAGTCCCCGCCGCATCGCCTCGCGCACCGCCTGGCGCAGTTCACCCGCCGGGGTCAGGATGCGGTTGGGCTTGCCGTTGAAGCAGTGGGTCAGCAGATCGCCCTCCCCCAGCAGGGCGACGATCTCGTCCAGATCCGGCGGCGTGTTGCCCACGTGCACCATCAGTGGCAGGTTGCCATTGGCCTGCTGGATCTGCTTGGCCATGCGCAGGGGGTGCAGACCGTTCTCACCCACCACGCTGCCGCTCATGCGTGCCTTGATGCCGACGATGAAGCCGGGATGGCGCCGGATGGCCGCCTGGGCGAGGGCGGGATCGATGTCTGCCGGATCCGCCAGCTCGTTCTGGCGCAGCAGGCCGATGCGGGAGATGTTGAGCAGGGCGTGCACCCGGGTCTTGCAGCCGGCGGCGAGACGCTGGAAGTCGTCCACGTCGTCGGCCCCGGTACTGCCGGCGTCGATGACGGTGGTGACGCCGGACGCCACCCCCACCTTGTCCGGCTCATCGTGATAGAGGGGGGAGGCGGGGTAGCAGTGGGTGTGGCTGTCAATCCAGCCGGCGCTCACATGGACCTGCCCGTCCAGAGTGAGGGTTTGCTTCGCCTCCGTGCTCTCTGGCAGTGAACCCAGCGCCGCTATCTTGCCATGCTTGATGGCGACGTCGACGAGCTGCCCGTTTCCCAGGCGTCCCGCCCTGATGATCGTGTCGTACATGCTGATATCCCTCTTGTAACCTGCTTGCGCTCTTACTGCGAGGGCGCTTCCAAGGCTCATGTGTTGCTCTTCACCTTGCTGACGACCTCTCGCGACAGAGCGCAAACAGGTTCTTGAATGCCGCCCAAGAGACGGCCTTGGATTAAGCCAGGGCGATGGGGAAGACGGTCCCGAACAGCATGGCCCCCAGAATGGCGCCGCCCGTGATGGGCTTCTCCCAGATGTAAAACAGCAGGGCACCCAGCAGGGAGCCTATCCCGATGGGAATGGAGGCGCCCATGGCGGAGAGGATGATGAGGGGACCGAGGAAGCGGCCCGAGCTGTTGCCAGCCCCCATCATGACGTCCGCCCCGTAGGTGGAGTTGCTCTGGTTGATGGTGAACTTGCGCGCCAGGATGATCACGTAGCCGATGGCCATCCCAATCCCCATGCCGGTGATCAGGGAAGCGGTGAAGTTTTCCACCGGATAGACGATGCCGGCCCCCAGCAGCAGGGCGGGCACCCCGAGGCCGACTCCGGTCTGGATGGCGCCGCCGATGTCGAGGATGCCCACCAGGGAGCCCTCGATGATGCGGGCGAACAGGAAGCTGGCACCGAAGGCGGCGACTGCACCATAGGCCCCCGTGTCCATACCGGCCTTTAGCATGGCAACGAAGGCCACCTCGTTGAAGGCGCCGACCCCGTAGAGGTAGAACATGTGGGTACCGGCGAAGACGCCGGAAGAGAGCAGACCGACAAAGATGGGGAAGGACCAGTCGGCATACCAGAAGTTGTTTCTCAGTTTCTCATCCATGGTGTGCTTCCTTATTTGCCGCTCATGAGGTTATGGACGTTTTCCAGCCACAGGGGAACGCCCAGGTGGAAGGATTCAATGAGTTTCATGTCAAAGCCGCGGAAGAAGCCGCTCAGCACGAACAACAGGACGATGGCACTCATCATCACCTTGGTGACGTGGTTCCAGCCGCTCTCCTCCACCCCCTTGCCGATCAGGATGCCAAGCACCAGGCCCGGTACCGCGTTGCCCATGATGAGCTGGGCCAGACCGCCGAAGATGGTGGCCCAGAAGCCGGACTTCTTGCCTGCCTCAATGGCGGCCAGCCAGAAGATCACCGGCATGACGGTGTTGACCAGCAGGTTGGCGGCGGGCACCAACACCTTGACCGCGGTGACCTGCAGGGCGGCTGGCACGGCGGCGGCCGTGCTGTTGAGGAAGGCGACCACGATGGCACCAATGATGCTGCAGGCGATGGCCATTTTTTTGGGGTCATGGAGGGTGGTGGCGAGATCCCGGTTCTTGATCATGAGGGCTGCCGCGCCCCAGTTCGGCAGGATGCGGTGATCCACGTCCTGAGTGAAGGCGCCAGCCGCGACCGTGGAGGCCCAGGCGTTGAAGAAGAAGCCAAGACCGAACGAGAAGTGGGAGGCGGGGTCCCCTTCGCAGGAGTTGAGTTCGCCCAGGGTGCGGAACGCGCCCATCCCCTGCACGGTCGGGGCGTGGAACATCCGCGCCGCGCCAGCCCCCACCCCGACGCCTACCAGGCCGCCGATGATGAGTGACTTCATCAAAATGATTAGAAACATCCAACTTGTCCTTTTGGTTGTGGGGTCAGGCCCGGGTGAAATCCACCTTGTCGACATCCAGGCTGGTGACCTTGACGGTGATCGCCAGCCGGACCCGGAACTCATGGCGCTGGCGTGGCAGGAAGAAGAACAGGAACTTCTCCACCCGTACCGACTCCTCGGCCTCGAGCACCTCGACCTCGAGGGGTTCGATGCGCAGCATCACCTTGGGGCTCTCCTTGAGCAGGCTGGGTTGCACCTGGCTGAGGGCGGCGGCGAACGCCTGCTGGCGAGTCGCCCCCTTGCCGTTGACCGTGATCCGGGTGGTGAAGTGCTCTTTCATCAGGCGCGTCCGTGTTTCTTGGCGAAGGCTTCGATCAGCTTCTGGCCCAGCTCTTCCTTGTCCATGAAGCCGAAGCCCAGTACCACGCACCCCTCGTTGATGGCGGTGACACCCTCTTCGATGGATCGCATGCCGTAGCGGCACTTGTAGCCGTACTTGGTCTGGGCCGTGATGGCGCCCGCGCCACCGCTGCCGCAGAAGGAGATGCCAAGGTCGGCCTGCTCCTTGTTCATCACATCACCGAGCTTCATGTCGGCGGCCATGCCGGGGATGACGGTCACGGTGGCGCCGGCGGCTTCTGCGCCGGCCCCCACTTTCTGACCCTTGCCGAGACGATCTCCAATCACGAGTTTGATGGCAGTCATTTAGCGTTCTCCTTTTACTGAGCTGAGTTCGTTTTCTTTGGCCACTTCAAAATGGACGGACAAGAGGTGCGCCTCCTCGTAGGCGAGGCGGTCGAGCCAGGCGACGACCTGCTCTGCCAGGCGCAGGGAGAGGGGGGAGATCTCCTCGAACAGGCTGAGGTCGACCTCCGGCAGGGACTCCCCGCTGTAGGAGCGCCACACCATGGCCTTGACGTGGGAGGCCAGCATCTGCTGCTGCACGTCGTTGGGGTGTATACCCTGATCCGCCAGCAGGTTGTGAATGCGGGCCAGGGTCAGGTCGGTCTTGCGCAGCAGTGCCGGGCTGTCCGGGGTCAGGGGGGCGTCATGGGTGTCGGTATTCAAGGTCTGCTCTCCAGGCTGGCAGAAAGGATGGGCTCACCATAAAGCGGAGGAGAGTGCGGGAGGAGGCAGGTTTTTTCCGATTCGAAGTGGAAATCCGGAGGGAAAGGCATCAAAAGAAGCCCTTTTGGCGTTCAGGAAGAGGAAAGGAGCGGACTGGCGGCAAGGGAGTGTGATCGGTGGCGCGTTTTGACGTCGCCTTCGCCCGATCGTTTATTGGCGCAATGTGTGAGCTGTCTCACGCACAGGTGGGAGCCGGAGGAAAGCGGGCACGAAAAAGGGCCCTGTCGGGCCCTGCGAGGATCCGCCTCTCAGGTGGCGGGTGCCGCACTGCTGGTCGGCAGGGTCTGATTCTGGTAGCGCAGGTCCTCTTCGATGATGACATCGACGTCCAGCGGCTTGCCGTTGCGGATCACCGAGATGGTGAGCTTGGTGCCGGGGCGGCTCTCGACGATCTTGTCCATGACGGGACGCACGCCGGTGATGGCCTCTCCGTTGATCTTGAGCAGCACATCCCCACGTTTGAGACCGGCCTTGGTGGCTGGGCCATTGGGATCCAGGCTCTCCACCACCAACCCCTGCAAGTCCCCCAGGTTCAGCATGCGCGCGACGATGGGATTGATCTCGACGCTGGAGATGCCGAGGTAGCCGCGGATGACCCGACCGTTGGCGATCAGCTCGTCCATGATGCGCTTGGCCAGCTTGTAGGGGATGGCAAAACTGATGCCGTAGCTCTCCTGATTGCCGTTGAGGTGGTAGGCGGCGGTATTGATACCCACCAGATCGCCACGGCCATTGACCAGGGCGCCGCCGGAGTTGCCCTCGTTGATGGCGGCATCGGTTTGCAGCAGATCCTGCCGGCCATTGCTGTCCGGCCCCATGCTGGAGAGGCCGATACGCCCGGTGGCGCTGATGATGCCCTGGGTGATGGTCTGGCCGACGTTGTAGGGGTTGCCGATGGCGAGCACCACGTCTCCCACGTCCGGCAGACGATCCGGGTCCTGCGGGATCACCGGCAGGTTGTCCGATTCGATGTAGAGCACCGCCAGATCGGTCAGTTTGTCGGTGCCGACCAGCTCTGCACTGAATACCCGGCCATCTTGCAGGGCGACGATGATCTGGTCCGCATCGGCGATGACGTGATAGTTGGTGAGCACGTGACCGCGCTGGTTCATGATGACGCCGGACCCCAGCCCCTGGGGTCTGAGTTCGGCTTTTTCACCGCGATTGCCGGCGAAGCTGCGGGTGTAGATGTTGACGACGGCAGGGCCGGCGCGATGGGCCGCGTAGGAGAAGCTCAGCTCGCGGGCGTTGGTGATGAGGCCCGGCAGGGGAGCGCCGCCTCGAAAATTGGGGAACACCAGCAACAAAAGCGCAGCCATGGCGAGGCCAAAGCCGACGGACTTGCCCAAGTAGCTGATCAGAGGTGGGATTTTCATGTCTTTCTCGTCCGTACAGGCTGCGGGCAGAGAATAACATTATCGATGGATAAAAATCACCCGCGGCGGTTGCCGCGGGTGTGAGGGGCTTAACGGATCACCAAATAGAGCGAGGAGTCACCGCGCTGGATGTTCAGCGCCAGGACTTCCGGCTTGTTTTTCAACACCTTGGTCAGTTCACCCATGGAGTTGATGCGCTGGCGGTTGACCCCGATGATGATGTCACCCTTCTGCAGGCCGGAGGCGGCTGCCGGTGAGCGGGGATCGATGTCGGAGACGGCCACGCCGGTCACGGGGTCCGTGATGGTGCTCAGCTTGGCCCCTTCCAGGGCCGGATGCAGGGCGCTGGCCAGGATCTCGCTGTCATCCGCCTTCTTCAGGGTGACCTTGACGGTCTGCTCCTTGCCGTCACGAATGAGGCCGAGCGAGACCTGCTTGTCGGCCCCCATGGTGGCGATTTTGGCACGCAGCTCGCCGAAGGAGCGGATGGGCTTGCCATCGATGCTGATGATGATGTCGCCTGCCTTGATGCCTGCCTTGGCGGCAGCGGAGTCAGGCATGACCTGGTTGACGAAGGCACCGTCCTTCTTGTTGTAGCCGAAGGTCTTGGCGATTTCGCTGGTGAGCTCGGTGCCGGTAATCCCCAGCTGGCCACGGCGCACTTCGCCGTATTTCACGATCTGCTCGGAGAGATCGCGCACCATGTTGGACGGGATGGCAAAGCCGATGCCGATGTTGCCGCCGTTGGGGCCCAGGATGGCGGTGTTGATGCCGATCAGCTCCCCGCGCAGGTTGAGCAGGGCGCCGCCCGAGTTGCCGGAGTTGATGGCCGCATCGGTCTGGATGAAGTTCTCCAGATTTTCGATGTTGAGGCCGCTGCGACCCAGGGCGCTGACAATGCCGGAGGTGACGGTCTGGCCCAGGCCGAACGGGTTGCCGATGGCCAGCGCGTAGTCACCGACTCTCAGCTCGTCGGAGTCGGCGAACTTGATCTGCACCAGATCCTCGGCCTTGATTTGCAGCAGGGCGATATCCGACTGTTTGTCTTCCCCTATTTTCTTGGCTGCATACTCACGGCCATCCTTCAGGTTGACCTTGATTTCATCCGCCTCGTGGACCACGTGGGCGTTGGTGATCACGTAGCCTTTCTTGGCATCGATGATGACGCCGGAACCAAGCGCCTGGAAGGGCTGCTCGCTCACCTGCTCGTCAGGCATGTTGGGGCCGAAGAAGAAGCGGAATTGTTCCGGCAGGCGTTGGCGGGTGATCTTCTTGCCAGAGACGGAGATGTTGACCACGGCAGGGGTCACCTGCTCGAGGACGGGGGCCAGGCTCGGCATCTCCTGGTTGTTCGCCATCAGGGGCAGTGCGGCCTGCGCCGGTGCTGAGGACATGGCGATACCGACACTGAGGGCTAAGACACTGAATACAGAAAGAGATTTACGCATATGAGAAACAGCTCCCAGAAAAAGTTGCAGTGCAATCGTCAAGGTCTGACCACGATAAAGCGTAATTAGTTCAACCGACGATCAGCCCGGCTGCTTGAGCAGGCCGGACGCACCGGCGTAATCGCGGGGAGGAAGGCCCGGCTCCACGCTGTTGGCGGCATCGCCTGTTTCTTCCACTTCAGGTTCGCGGAACAGTGGTTCCTGTACCTTGGCCAGGAACTTGCTCTGTTCCGCCATGTGGCGATAAAGGGTCTGGTACTGTTCGGCCAGTTGTTCCATCAGGGCGGCGCTGTCGGCGAAGTGGGTGGTGATCTGCCCCTGGTAGCTTTCCAGCTCCTTGTGGGCTTTTTTCAGCTCCTGTTCCAGGCGTCCGGCATCCCGGCTACGGACAGAGAAGCGGCCGATCAGCACGCCGATGATCAGGGCGGCGATCGCCAGCAGGATCCCGTTAAACAGAGTCATAGAAGCTCCTTGTTACAGCTAACACGATGAATTTGAAGCGGTCGGATGGACCGCAACGCCTCGTTGGCACTATACCGTGCCCCCTGAGAGCGTGATACCATTTTGTCCCTCATTCAGGGACTTGGAGGCGGTTTACAGGATGACCCCGCAGCAAAAATATCAGCAGGATTTGCAGCGCCCCGGCTTTGTGGCCGATCCGGCCCAGGCCATGGCAGTCGCCCGCCTGGAGCGACTCTATCAGGATCTGTGCGCAAGCCCGACTCCGACCAGATCCCGTGGCCTGCTAGGTTGGCTGCAAAAGCCGAAAACCCGTGACCCCGTCCAGGGGTTATATATGTGGGGCGGTGTGGGCAGAGGCAAGACCTGGCTGATGGATACTTTTTTTGAGAGCCTGCCGGGGGAGCGCAAACTGCGCATCCACTTCCACCGTTTCATGCACCGGGTGCACGATGAGCTCAAAGGGCTGACCGGTCAGTCCGATCCGCTCAAGCTGATCGCCCGCAAGCTGGCCGACGAGACCGACGTCATCTGCTTCGACGAGTTTTTCGTCTCGGATATCACTGATGCCATGCTGCTCGGCACTCTGTTCCAGGAACTCTTTGGCCATGGCGTGGTGCTGGTGGCCACATCCAACATCCCCCCTCAGGGTCTCTACCGCAACGGGTTGCAGCGTGCTCGCTTCCTGCCTGCCATCGCGCTTATCGAGCGTCACTGCGAGGTGATCAATGTCGATGGCGGTGTCGATTACCGGCTGCGAACCCTTGAACAGGCAGAGATCTATCACTTCCCGCTGGATGAACAGGCCAGGAGCAACCTGGATCGTTATTTCAGCCAGTTGACCGGGATTGGGCCGGTGACTGCCGCCGCACTGGAAATCAACCATCGCCAACTGAGTGCACTGGGCGTGGGGGAAGGGGTGCTTTATATGGAATTTGAACAGCTGTGCTGTACTCCACGCTCCCAGGGCGACTACATCGAACTGGCCCGTGAGTTCCACACTGTCCTGCTGGCCAATGTGCAACCCATGGGCAGCGGCACGGATGACGCGGCCCGCCGCTTCATCGCCATGGTGGACGAGTTTTATGAGCGGCATGTAAAGCTCATCATATCGGCGGCGGTCCCCATGACCGGGCTCTATGGCGAAGGCCTGCTGAATTTCGAATTCAAGCGTTGCCTTTCACGGCTTCAGGAGATGCAATCGCACGAATACCTTGCCAGAGTGCACCTTCCTTAGTCACAATACCGCGCCTGCCAGTCGGATGGGCATCTGCGGCAGGTAGGGCCGGGCGACATTTGCTAGCTTCATGGCAGTGAAATTAGCAGGTGATATTTAAGGCAACTTCACTTATAATCGCCCGGCCCACGTTACAGCTGTCGATAAGACAGCAACACTTTAAGCTTTACTTGTATTCGAAGGGGTACAGGTAGGCCATCGTTTGTTGTTTGTGGGAGAGCCCCCATAAGCAATTGGGTCTGTAACAGGTAATTGGGTTTAACTTAATGAAAACTTTCGTTGCCAAGCCAGAAACCGTAAAACGTGACTGGTACATTGTGGACGCAGAAGGTAAAACTCTGGGTCGTATCGCAACCGAGATCGCTGCTCGTCTGCGTGGTAAGCACAAAGCCGAGTACACTCCGCACGTTGACACCGGTGACTACATCATCGTTGTAAACGCTGAGAAGGTACACGTAACCGGTAAGAAATTTACCGACAAAATGTACCACGCTCACTCCGGTTTCCCGGGTGGTATCAAGTCCATCAGCTTCGACAAGCTGATTCAGCGTAAGCCGGAAATGGTAATCGAAGCTGCCGTCAAAGGCATGCTGCCGAAGGGTCCGCTGGGCCGTGCCATGTTCCGTAAGCTGAAAGTTTACGCAGGCGCAGAGCACGCTCATGCTGCTCAGCAACCTCAAGTACTGGATATCTAACGGGAACTGGCAACATGGCAGAAAATCAATACTACGGTACCGGCCGTCGCAAAAGCTCCACTGCTCGCGTCTTCATCAAAGCGGGTAGCGGTAAAATCGTAATCAACCAGCGCTCCCTGGAGCAATACTTCGGCCGTCCGACTGCCCGCATGGTAGTTCGTCAGCCGCTGGAACTGGTCGAGATGACCGAGAAACTGGATCTGTACATCACCGTTAACGGTGGTGGCATCTCCGGTCAAGCTGGTGCGATCCGCCACGGTATCACTCGTGCTCTGATGCAGTACGACGAGACCCTGCGTTCCGAACTGCGTAAAGCTGGCTTTGTTACTCGTGATGCCCGTAAGGTTGAGCGTAAGAAAGTCGGTCTGCACAAAGCGCGTAAGCGTCCGCAGTACTCCAAGCGTTAATTCGCTTTTGGTACGCACTCTCAGGAGTGTCAAAAAAGCCTGGCAATTTGCCAGGCTTTTTTTATTGGTAATGTTACATGTGACAATGCTAAGCATACGTCACAAAAGACAAAAAATTGTGTATTTATTGTTTTTGCCCATCGACTCCCTTTCTTGTCAAATTGTTATCTTTTCTTTAAAATTTCCATGGTCTTTCTGTGTCAATTGCCACTCCGCTTCCATTGCAGTTGTCAGAGGGAGAGGAGAAGTAAACAGGGACACTATAAGAATGAGCGGAGTCCACATGGGAGAGTTTTTGGATGAGCAATGCGCCAGTTGATACCGGTCGCCGCAGATTTCTTACCTGGTCAACGGTTGCCGTTGGCGGTGTAGGAGCTGCTTTTACCGCAGTGCCGTTTATTAAGTCATGGAATCCGAGTGCCAAAGCCAAGGCGGCAGGCGCCCCGGTTGAAGTGGATATCAGCAAGCTGGAGCCGGGTCAGCTAATCCGCGTCGAGTGGCGTGGTAAACCGGTCTGGGTGGTGAAGCGTACCAAGCAGACGCTGGATGCTCTGGCTGCACACGATGACAAGCTGCGGGATCCTGCGTCAGACGAGCCACAACAACCGGACTATGCCCACAATGGCTACAGATCCATCAAACCGGAAATCTTCGTGGCCGTTGGCATCTGCACTCATCTGGGATGCTCCCCTTCCTATCTGCCCGACAGCTTCGGCGAGCAGGTTCAAGGGGTAACTTCCGGCTTCTTCTGCCCCTGCCATGGCTCCAAATTCGACATGGCTGGTCGAGTGTTCCAGGGCGTCCCCGCACCGCTGAACCTGGTCATTCCGCCATACCAATTTCTTAGCGACACCACCATTCTGGTCGGTGCCGATGGCAAGGAGGCCTGACCATGTTTGCCAAACTCATGGGCTGGATCGATGATCGTTTCCCGCTCACGGCCATGTACAACGACCATATGGCCAAGTATCCGGCGCCCAAGAACCTGAACTTCTGGTACTTCTTCGGCTCGCTTGCCATGTTGGTGCTGGTCAACCAGATCATCACCGGCATCTGGCTGACCATGAACTACAACCCCTCGGCGGAAGGTGCCTTCGCTTCCGTGGAATACATCATGCGGGATGTGGATTACGGCTGGCTGCTGCGTTACATGCACTCAACCGGGGCATCCGCCTTCTTCATCGTGGTCTACCTGCACATGTTCCGCGGTATGATCTACGGCTCTTACCAGAAGCCAAGGGAACTGCTGTGGATCTTCGGCATGCTGATCTTCCTGGTACTGATGGCCGAGGCCTTCATGGGTTACCTGCTGCCCTGGGGGCAGATGTCGTTCTGGGGGGCCCAAGTCATCATCTCGCTGTTCGGTGCCATCCCCGTTATCGGTGACGATCTGACCCTGTGGATCCGGGGGGACTATGTCATCTCGGGTGCAACCCTGAACCGCTTCTTTGCCCTGCACGTCATCGCTCTGCCGCTGGTGCTGGTGATGCTGGTGGCCATGCATATCCTGGCGCTGCACGAGGTGGGCTCCAACAACCCCGATGGTATCGACATCAAGAAGCACAAGGACGAGAACGGCTGGCCACTGGATGCGGTCGCGTTCCACCCCTATTTCACCGTGAAGGACATGATCGGGGTAGCCGGTTTCCTGTTCTTCTTCTGTGCCATCATCTTCTTCAAGCCGGATATGTGGGGCTATTTCCTCGAGAAACCGAACTTTGAGGTGGCCAATGGCCTGAAGACACCGGCGCATATTGCCCCGGTCTGGTACTTCACTCCCTTCTACGCCATCCTGCGTGCGGTGCCTGACAAGCTGCTGGGGGTCATCATGATGGGCCTCTCCATCGTGGTGCTGTTCCTGTTGCCCTGGCTGGATCGTTGCAAGGTGCGCTCGGTGCGTTACCGCAGCACCCTGCACAAGCTGAACATCGCCCAGTTCGTGGTCTGCTTCATTATCCTGGGGGTGCTGGGCGTGCTGCCATCAACCCCGACCCTGACGCTGATTGCACAACTCTGTACTCTGGGTTATTTCGGATTCTTCGTCCTGTTGTTCTTCTACAGCAAGAATGAGAACACCAAGCCGCTGCCGGAGAGGGTGACATTCAAATGAAAAGAATAATTTTTGCAGTGCTGGCCCTGCTGCCTGGTCTGGTGTTGGCCTCTGGCGGTGGCTTCCCCCTCGACAAGGCGGAGTACGATCTGAGTGACAAGGCATCCCTGCAACGGGGGGCCGCCACCTTCATGAACTACTGTGCCGGCTGTCACTCCACCCAGTACCAGCGTTATAACCGGGTGGCGGCCGACATCGGTATTCCGGACGATCTGATGAAGGAGAACCTGGTCTTCACCGGCGCCAAGATCGGCGATCTGATGAAGAGCGCCATGTCCGAGAAGGATGCTGCTCGCTGGTTCGGTGCGCCGCCCCCCGACCTGACCCTGGTTGCCCGGGTGCGTGGTGCAGACTGGATCTACACCTATCTGCGTTCCTTCTACGTGGACGAAACCCGTCCATTCGGGGTGAACAACGCCGTCTTCCCGTCCGTGGGTATGCCCCATGTGCTGGAGCCGTTGCAGGGGACGCCCCGTGCCGAGTTCGAGACGCACACCCTGGATGGCGTGGAGATGCAGCAAGTCGTCAGCATCAAATCTGACGGCAACGGTGAAATGAACAACGAAGAATATGATCAGACGGTACTGGATCTGGTAAACTTCTTGGTCTACTCGGCTGAGCCGGTGCAGCAGGAGCGCGAACGCATGGGCTTCTGGGTACTCGGATTCATCGCTATCTTCTTCATCTTCACTGTGCTGTTGAAGAAGGAATTCTGGCGCGACGTTCACTAAGCGACCAGATCGGAGTAATATGACGCACGGCAATGAAGACAGACATGCTTCATTGCCGTTTCTGCTTTTTAATGACGGGAGGGTTCAATGGCTGTAGCTGCCAATAAGCGTTCGGTAATGACGCTGTTTTCCGGTGCCAACGATATGTTCAGCCATCAGGTGCGTATTGTCCTGGCGGAGAAGGGTGTTAGCGTGGATATCTGCCAGGTTGATCCTGCCAACCTGCCGGATGAGCTGGCCGAGCTGAACCCGTACAACACTGTACCGACTCTGGTGGATCGCGAGCTGGCGTTGTACACCTCGCGCATCATCATGGAGTATCTGGACGAGCGTTTCCCGCATCCGCCCCTGATGCCGGTTTATCCGGTCGCGCGCGGCAACAGCCGTTTGATGATGCACCGCATCGAGCTGGACTGGTACTCTCTGGCCGACAAGATCATGGCGGGCACCGATACCGAAGCCGCCCGTGCCGAGTTGCGCGACAACCTGCTGGCCATCGCCCCCATCTTCGGCGAGATGCCCTACTTCATGAGCGAAGAGTTCGGTCTGGTCGACTGCTACATGGCGCCGTTGCTGTGGCGTCTGCCGAGCCTGGGCATCGATTTCACCGGCCGTGGCGCCAAAGAGCTGAAGGCTTACATGGTACGCCTGTTCGAGCGTGAATCCTTCCAGGCTTCCCTGACCGAGGCCGAGCGCGAGATCCGTGCCGGCGTATGAGCATGGAACCGACAATGACACCCAGTCGCCCGTATCTGCTGCGGGCGTTTTTTGACTGGTTGCTGGATAACGATCTGACACCCCATCTGGTGGTCAATGCCAACATTCCCCATGTGATGGTACCGATGCAGTTCGTGCAGGATGGCCAGATTGTTCTGAACATAGCCCCCCGGGCCGTGGGCCAGTTCCACATGGACAATGACGCTGTCAGCTTCAGCGCCCGTTTCGGTGGCGTATCGCAGCAGGTCTATATCCCCATGGCGGCCGTACTGGCCATCCATGCCAGGGAGAACGGAGTGGGGACCCTGTTCCCGCCGGAGCCCGGGTATGACCTCTGGCTGGAACAGGCACAGTCACCCACGCCGGTTGACCCCGAGCCGGAACCACCGCGCCCGAGCGGTCGCCCGACCCTGAAAGTCATCAAATAAAAAACGCAGCCTGAAGGCTGCGTTTTTTCATCCTGCCAGATGGTCAATTCTGGGCAAACTCGAAGGCTTTGATCACCTGCTTAACGCCGCTGACGTGGCGGGCGATTTCCACGGCCTGATCCCCTTCCTGGCGAGTGACCAACCCAATGAGGAACACCTCGCCATTCTCGGTGACAACCTTCACCTTGGCGCTATCGAAGTTCTTGGTGCCCAGCATGTCGGCCCGCACCTTGGAGGTGATCCAGGTGTCATTGCTGCGCACGCCGATACTAACTGGTTTGCCAAGGCGCAGCTCGTTGTAGACATGGCGAACCCCTTCAATCCGGCTCACGATTCTGCCCGCTTCCTGTTTGTAAGCGTCAGAGGGTGTCTGACCCACCAGCAGCACACGGCCGTTGTTGCTGTAGACACTGATCTTGCTGGCGGCGCTCAGGGGCTTGTTGTCGGCCAACAGGTTGGCGGCTTTCAGCTCTATGGTCTGATCGTCCCACTGGGCACCCAGGGTGCGGCGATCGCCGCTCGCCTTGGCGGTGCCAGCCGCGCCACCGACCACCACGGCAGCACAGCCTTGCAGCAGCAGGACGCCGGTCAGCAGGACAAGAGCGAGAATAGGCTTCTTCATGGTTTCAGTCTTCCTGTTGCGGGAAAAGTGTCTGGTCGATGAGATCACAGAGACAGTGCAGGGTCAACAGGTTCACTTCCAGAATACGAGGACGGCGAGCGGAAGGAACGCGGATCTCCACGTCATTGGGGCCCAGCAGACCGGCGATCTCTCCCCCGTCTCCGCCACCGAGAACAATGATGGTCATGTCGCGGGAGAGGGCGGCCTCCGCAGCCTTGATGAGGCTGCGGCTGTTGCCTGTCGTGGTGATGACCACCAGGATGTCGCCTGGTTGTCCCAGAGCACGTATCTGTTTGGCATAGACCTCTTCGAAACCGTGATCCGTGGCGATGGCGCTGATGGTCGCCATGTCGGGCGTCAGGGCGAGACCGGGCAGGGACGGGCGAGGCGTTTCATAGCAGTTCACCAGTTCGGAAATGAACAGCTGTGCCAATGCCGAGGAGGGACCATTGCCACATGCCATCACCTTGTGGCCATTGAGCAGGCAGATGGTCAGCATCTGGGCTGCCGTATGGATGGCATCCGGCAGTGCTTCGGCGGCAGCTATCTTGGTCTGGATGCTCTCGGTGTAATTCTCTTTGATGGGATCAGTCATGGGGTCCTCTTAAAACGCGTTCTGGATCCAGTCCGGCTGGTCGCCCTCGAACGCGATCACATCGAATCGACAGGCCTGGTTGGCCTCATTGATGGCATGTTGCTTGAAATAGTGGCGCGCGGCCAGCACGATCTTGTGCTGCTTGCGCCGGGTGACCGAGCTGGCGGCACCGCCATGAGTGGCGTTGGCGCGATATCTCACTTCAACGAACACCAGGGTCTCCCCCTGGCGCATGATGAGATCGATCTCGCCGCCACGGCAGCGGTAGTTGCGGGTCACGGGTTGCAGGCCGCGGGCCTGCAACCAGCGTTCCGCTATTTGCTCAAAGTGTTGTCCCTTGCTCGTCGCTGCCGACGGCAACAGGTTCAACCACTGCTGGTGAAGTTGTGTCAGTAGCCTCTTCATGAGTCGCATCCTCCAGCTGGGGGGCGGCGCTGTCGCTGACCAGCTTGCCATTCTGGTAGGTGGCCCAGTCCAGCATGCGCACTATGTTGCCCTGGGGATCCACGCTCAGCTGGCCGCTCATGCCGGGTTGCTGCATGGCATTGACCTTGCGCATTTGCGGCAGGTTGCCTGCCAGGCTGACGGCATCGTAGCCGAGGGCGAACAGGCGCAGCAGGTCGCCCTGGGTCTGGGGCCAGAGCAGGGCAATCTGTTCACGCTGCGTCTCGAAGCCACCCAGCAGCAGTGGCATGTCGGAGATATGCATGCCGTTGAGCTCGGATGCCACCTCGGTCGTCCCGCCGTCGTATCCCCGCGAGCTGCTGTAGATGGGCAGGCTGCCCATGGGATTGACCGAGATGTCCACATAGGGCTTGATCATCCGGGTCTCCAGGCTGTTGGCCACCACATAGACGGCGTCGATGCTGCGCGGCGCGGCATCAGACAGCTGGACAATCTCCCCGGCTCGTGCGGTGGAACGGCCGCTCAGAGCGTTCTTGACCATGCCCTGCACTTCGTTGCGCGCCCCGAAGGTGGCAACCACGGGCTTCTCCTGGCTGACGCCGGCCCAGGCCTGTTCAAACGCCTTGATACTGCTGTAGCCAATCCGGCCTTGTGCCGCGATCAGCAGCGGCTTGCGGTAGCCCTGACCATAGAGGTACTGGGCCGCCTGGCTCGCATCGGCAGCGGCGGAGAGCGAGAAATAGAAGGTGTTGTCGTTGACGATCGGCTTGTCCAGCTCGTTGAGCGCCAGCACTGGCACGGTCGGACTCGACTTGAGCAGCTCCTCCACCTGATCCTTGAGCAGGGGGCCGATGATCATGTTGGCCCCTTCCTGAATGGCCTGCTTGTAGAGGTCCCCCATCGCCTTGCCCTGGGTATCATAGAAGTTCAGGGTGAACTGGCTCTGATTTTCTTTGTAGGACATCAACATGCCGTTGCGGATGGCGGCGCCCTGGGCTTCCAGGTTGCCGGAGAGCGGCAGGAAGACGGCGATCTGCTGCAGCGAACCGTTGTCCGTGATAGCGAGATCCCCAAGGCCGGCCGGCATGTCGCTCTGGGCAGGGTGGTTCGGGAAGCTCTGCTTCCAGCCAGCAAGCTGGCGGGCCAGCTGGCTCGGCTGTGCCCCGAATTCGTTCACCAGCGCAGCAAGACGCAGCCAGCCGGTGGTCACATCGGGAGCTGGCTCCTCTTCGAGCGCCTGCAGGGTGGAGGGGGTCATGCTTTTCAGCAGGGACCAGATCTGCTGGTGGTTGGTGGCCAGCTCATTCTTGGCCAGGTAAGGCTCCAGCAGGATCAGCGACTTGGCCGCGCCAAACTTGTTGTTGATGTCCAGTTGCAGCACCACCCGCTGGCGATACCAATCCTTCTGGGTATCGGCATCGAGGGCCACATCCGGCTTGCCTTCCAGCAGGATCAGGGCCTGGTTGGCGTTGCCCTGGGCCAGCAAGAGGTGCGCCTGCAGCAGTTGCAGTTGTGCCTGCTGCACCGGGTTGCCAGCCTGCTTCTGCAACTGTTGATACAGGGCGGCTGCCGGTTTGGCCTGACCGAGCGCCAGATAACTGCGCGCCGCCATCACCTGCCAGGTGAAGGCCTCGGCCGGTTTGGCGGGATCCACCTGCTCCAGATACCACTGGGTATTCTTGGTCAGATCCGAGAAGGCTGACGGCATGCCGGGTTGTCCGGAAGATTGATTGGGCTCCGACGCACAGGCGGCGAGCAGGACTGCCGCGAGTAGGATGCCGAAGAGTCGTGATACACTTAGCTGCTTTATAACCCGGTTCAAGTTCATTCCCCGACCAGTGTTGAAATTCTCCATAGTGTAAACGGGCCAATATGGCGACACAATTGTCGGGACACTCGGAGCTCCCATGAGTGACATCCCAACCCTGTATATAGTCCCCACTCCGATCGGCAATCTGGCCGACATCACCCAGCGAGCACTGGACGTGCTGCGCAGCGTCGATCTGGTGGCCGCCGAGGATACCCGGCATAGCGGGATCCTGCTCAGCCACTACCAGATCTCGGTACCGACCTTTGCCCTGCACGATCACAACGAGCAGCAAAAGGCGGATGTGCTGATCGCCCGCATCAAGGAGGGCAAGAGCGTGGCCCTGGTCTCCGATGCGGGGACGCCGCTCATCAGCGACCCCGGTTATCACCTGGTCACCCGTTGTCGCGAAGCCGGGGTCAAGGTGGTGCCGCTGCCCGGTCCCTGCGCTGCCATCACGGCGCTGTCCGCCGCCGGGCTGCCCACCGACCGCTTCGCCTTCGAGGGTTTCCTGCCGGCCAAGGCCAAGGGGCGGGATGATCGCCTGCAAGCCGTCATCGAAGACACCCGCTCTCTGGTGTTCTACGAATCGCCGCGCCGGGTGCAGGAGACGGTGGAAGCGATTGCTCGCATCCTTGGCGAGCGCCAGGTGGTGGTGTGCCGCGAGCTGACCAAGACCTTCGAGTCCATCCACGGTCTGCCCGCCTCCGAGATGCTGGCCTGGCTCGGAGAGGACGATAACCGTTGCCGCGGGGAGATCGTGCTGGTGGTCGCCGGAGCCAGCAAGGTGGATGACGAGTTGCCTGCGGAGGCGATCCGCACCCTGGGCCTGCTGGTCAGCGAGCTGCCCCTCAAGAAGGCTGCGGCCCTCACCGCCGAGATCCACGGGGTGAAGAAGAACGCCCTCTACAAATACGGTCTCGAGCACTATTAATTGCCGTAAACCGGAATTGACGGTTTACCCCGTCCGTCTCGCGAGGCTATAATCCGCGCCTCGGAGTTGGCTGGGCAATCGCTGCTTCGTCGTTGTGTCCCTCGGGACAGACGGGCGGAGGGGAGGAAAGTCCGGGCTTCACAGGGCAGGGTGCCAGGTAACGCCTGGGGGGCGCGAGCCTACGACCAGTGCAACAGAGAGCAGACCGCCGATGGCCCGCAAGGGATCAGGTAAGGGTGAAAGGGTGCGGTAAGAGCGCACCGCGCGACTGGCAACAGTTCGTGGCACGGTAAACTCCACCCGAAGCAAGACCAAATAGGCCCCTATTGGCGCGGCCCGCGTTGGGGGCGGGTAGGTTGCTTGAGCCAGCGAGCGATTGCTGGCCTAGAGGAATGATTGCTACCCGGGGCAACCCGGTACAGAACCCGGCTTACAGGCCGACTCCGACCTCTTTCCTGAAGAGCCTTGCGATTTATCGCAAGGCTCTTTTTATTAACCATAAAGTACTGCCTCGGTTGACTCGTGATATTTACTGTTGGGCTAGCTATGTTTAACAAATGTATTTTATATCAATCTGTTATGTGGAATTTTTCCATGTTCTGAATATCGTGATGGCGCTGGAGAAGCGCGGCCTGTATGGCTGATGTTTATTCGTGCAATTTGTCAGTTTTTTAATTGCTGAAAATTAATCGAGTTGCGGGTAACACAAATAACTTGTGGAAAATCAATTCATTTAATCGGTAGTTCCATCACGCTGCGTCAATATGTTCCCCATGCCCGAGATCCTTGCTTGAAAAGCCCCCTGCTCGTCCTTAAACTTCATGGTGGAGAAAAGTGGATCAAAGTGGTTTTATTGGGCATCTAGCCCCCATAACTCACCTTTCGGGGACTGCAATTTGTTGCGTGGCGCTCACGCCATCAGCCTGGACAGCAAGGGGCGGTTGGCGATTCCGACCAAATTTCGTGATTGGCTGCGCGACGAGTGCGACGGCCAGCTGGTCTGCACCATCGACATCGCCCATCCCTGTCTGCTGCTTTATCCCCTGAATGAATGGGAAGAGGTGGAGCGCAAGCTGAAGACCCTTTCCAGCACCAACCCGGCAGAACGCCGCCTGCAGCGTCTGCTGCTCGGCCACGCGGCCGAATGCGAACTGGATGGCAATGGCCGTCTGCTGCTCAGCCAGCCGCTGCGCAGCCATGCCGGGCTAGACAAGAAAGTCATGCTGGTGGGCCAGCTCAACAAATTCGAGCTGTGGGATGAAGCCCGCTGGCAACAACAGATCAACGACGACATCCTGGGCCTGCCCGAGGACGACTGGGCAAGTTCACCACGACTACAGGATTTTTCTTTATAAATGACCCAAGCCGCTGAACACATCACAGTGCTGTTGCACGAAGCCGTCGAAGGGCTGGCCATCAAGCCGGACGGTATCTACGTCGACGGCACCTTTGGCCGGGGTGGTCACTCTCGTCTCATTCTCCAGCATCTGGGCCCCAATGGCCGTCTGATCGCCATCGACCGGGATCCCCAGGCCATTGCCGAGGCGGCCAAGATCCAGGATCCCCGTTTCGAGATCGTGCACGGTCCCTTCTCCGGCATCACCCGCTATCTGACCGAGCGCGGCCTGCTGGGCAAGGTCGATGGCTTCCTGCTGGATCTCGGTGTCTCCTCCCCCCAGCTTGACGATGCCGAGCGTGGCTTCAGCTTCATGAAGGACGGCCCGCTCGACATGAGAATGGATCCCACCTCCGGTCAGAGTGCCGCCGAGTGGCTGGCCCGTGCCGATGTGGACGACATCGCCTGGGTGCTGAAAACCTTCGGTGAGGAGCGCTTCGCCAAGAAGATTGCTCGCGCCATCGTGCACGATCGGGTGACCGAGCCCTATGTGCGCACCCGCCAGCTGGCGGAGATGATTGCCCGGGTCAACCCGAGTAAGGAGAAGGGAAAGCACGCGGCGACCCGCAGCTTCCAGGCCATCCGCATCTATATCAACAGCGAGCTGGACGAGATCGAAACCGCCCTCAACGGCGCGCTGGACGTGCTGGCTCCTCACGGTCGTCTCTCCGTCATCAGCTTCCACTCTCTGGAAGATCGGCTGGTGAAGCATTTTATTCGCAAGCATGAGAAAGGTCCGGAAGTACCCCACGGGATCCCCCTGACCGAAGCCCAGCTTGCCGGTGGTCGCAAGCTGAAGTCGATCGGCAAGGCGCTCAAGCCTTCCGACCACGAGGTCAATGAAAACACCCGGTCCCGCAGCTCGGTGCTGCGGGTCGCAGAGCGTCTTGCGGAGTAAGCGATGAGCGATGTGCGCGTTCACCTCGCCAGGGAGATCGTTGCGGATCTCTGGCGCCACAAGTTGCAGGTCCTGTTGACCGTCGCCGTGCTGGTCACCGCCTTTGCGGTGATCCTGGTGACCAACATGACCCGGGGTCTGACGGCCAAGCAGAACGATCTGATGGCGGAGGAGGACAGGCTCAACATCGAGTGGCGCCACCTCTTGCTGGAACAGGGCACACTGGCTGAGCACTCCCGGGTGGCGAGTCTGGCCATGGACAAGTTGCAGATGGCTCGTCCCCTGGTGACCACTGAAAAGGTAATTACACAACCATGACACGCAAGGCCGCCACCAAGGCTCCGGCAAAGGACAAAGCCAAGGCGAAAGCACCCTCACTCTACCCGTGGCGCTTTCGTACCCTGGTTTTCTTCATCGGCATCGCGTTTGCGGGGCTGATCCTGCGGCTGGCCTGGATCCAGGTGATCGATCCGGACAGACTGCGCCAGGAGGGGGACATGCGCTCCCTGCGCACCACCTCCACCCAGGCGGTGCGCGGCATGATCACGGACCGCAATGGCGAACAGTTGGCGGTATCCGTGCCGGTCGAAGCGGTCTGGGCCGATCCCAAGACGGTGCATGAGTCCGGTGCCATCCACAACGAGCGTGCCTGGCTGGCACTCTCCGCCGTGCTCAAGCTCGACATCAACACCCTCAAGCATCGCATCGCCAACCCGAGCAAGCGCTTCGTCTATCTGCAGCGGCAGGTGACGCCTGCTGTGGCCGAGTACATCAAGGGGTTGAAGCTGGGGGGCATCTATCTGCGCCCCGAGGCGCGCCGTTTCTACCCGACCGGCGAGATAAGCTCCCACCTGGTGGGGGTGACCAACATCGATGGCAGCGGCATCGAGGGGATTGAGCGCAGCTACAACGAGTGGCTGACCGCAACCCCTGGCGAGATGAGGGTGCGCAAGGACAGGCAGGGCCGCGTCATCGAGCGCCTGGGCCTGGTGAAAGAGGGCAAACACGCCAACGATCTGCAACTGAGCATCGATCAGCGGGTGCAGGCGCTGGCCTATCGCGCCCTCAAACGGGCTACCGACGAGAACAAGGCCACCTCCGGCTCCATGGTGATGCTGGATGTGAAGACCGGCGAGGTGCTCGCCATGGTCAACACCCCCTCCTACAACCCGAACAACCGTGGCCAATACCAGAGTTTCCGGGTGCGAAACCGGGTGGTGACCGATACCTATGAGCCGGGCTCCACGGTCAAGCCATTGATTCTGCTTAGTGCCTTGCAAGCCGGTGTCACCAGCTGGAAGGACTTCATCCCGGGCGGCCCCCTCTTCATCGGGGCCAAGCAGATCCGTGACGTGAGTATCCACAAGGCGACCAACCTTTACGACATCCTGCGCTACTCCTCCAACATCGGCATGTCGCGCATCGCGCTGCGGATGCCGGCCCAGGAGATGATCAACACCCTGAGCATGGTGGGCTTCGGCATGGACACCGGCAGCGGCCTGATGGGGGAGAGCAGCGGCATGCTGCCCCAGCGTCGCCGCTGGTCCGACATCGAGCGAGCTACCCTGTCGTTTGGTTATGGTCTGCGAGTGACCCCGCTGCAGCTGGCCTCCGCCTACGCCACCCTGGCCAACAAGGGCAAGCGGGTACCGCTCTCCATTATCAAGGTGACCAAGCCGCCCAAGGGTGAGCAGGTCATCGATCACAACAACGCCGCTGCCATGTTGCAGGCGCTGGAGTACGTGGTCAGCAATGCCATTCCCAAGGCCCAGATCCCCGGTTATCGGGTCGGTGGCAAGAGTGGTACCGCCAAGGTGGCCGTGGCTGGGGGCTATGGCAAGGACTACATGGCCTGGTTTGCCGGTTTCGCACCGGCCAGCAATCCCCGTTTCGTCATGGTGGTGGTGATCAACGAACCCAAGGGGGATGCCTACTACGGCGGTGCCGTGGCGACCCCGCCCTTTGCGGAGGCCATGGGAGGCGTGTTGCAGCTCTTCAACATCCGTCCCGATGCGATCCCGCCCGAGGTACCCGCCAAGCTTGCCCGCACGGAGGCCAACAATGGCGCACCGCGTACTTGACGGGCATCCGGTTTTTTCCATCGGCCCCGCTGCTGTCGGGGCGTTTTCCATGGCGTGTACGAGCGCCCGCATTCCCGCATTTTCGGAGGCTTCCCATGCCGCCCCGCACACTTGATCAACTGATGAGCCACTTCGGCATCGATGCCCCGGCGCTTTCCCTCACCGATCTCCAGCTCGACAGCCGGCGGGTCGGTCCCGGCTCGCTCTTCGTGGCGATTCGTGGCCATCAGGTGGATGGCAGGCGCTTCATCGAACAGGCGGTGGCTCAGGGAGCGACCGCCGTGCTGTTTGAGGAGGACGGAGAATTCGTCCCTCCGGCGACCCAGATCCCCTGCATCGGCATGAGGGATCTTCCCGCTCGTCTCTCCGAGCTGGCCGGTCATTTCTACGGTCACCCTGCGCAAAAGTTGCAACTGGTGGGCATCACGGGCACCAACGGCAAGAGCACCACGGCCCTGCTGGTGGCCAACTGGCGGACCTTGCTGGGGGGCAAGGCCGGGGTCATGGGCACCATAGGCAACGGTCTGTTTGGCGAGCTCATCGAAGCAGAGAACACCACGGGCAGCGCGGTCCAGGTGCAGGCCAATCTGGCCGCCTTGCAGCAGCAGGGGGCTGATCTGGTGGCGATGGAGGTCTCCAGCCACGGTCTGGTGCAGCATCGCGTGGCGGCCCTGCCTTTTGCCGCGGCAGTCTTCACCAACCTGAGCCGGGATCATCTGGACTATCACGGCACCATGGAGGCCTATGCCGCCGCCAAGGAGGAGCTGCTGAAGCTGGTGGATGAGCCTTGCGCCGTCATCAACGCCGATGACCATCTGGGACGGCAATGGCTGGCGACCTATCCCGGTGCAGTGGCCTTCGGGGTTCATGGTCCGATTGAAAACCATGCCGGACGACAACTGACGGCGCAGGATCCCCATTTCCACCAACAAGGTTTTGATACGCGCATTAACTCCAGCTGGGGGAATGGTGTATTATCCGCCCCCTTGCTCGGCCGCTTCAACGTCAGCAACGTGCTGGGCGCCATGGGCGCCATGCTGGTGCTCGGCTACGACTTCGATGACCTGCTGGCGACGGCCCCCAGACTGCAACCGGTGACCGGTCGCATGGAGTGCTTCGGCGGTAGCGATGCGCCGCTCGCCGTGGTCGATTACGCCCACACCCCGGATGCGCTGGAGAAGGCCTTGCAGGCCCTGCGGGTGCACTGTGAAGGGCGGCTCTGGTGCCTGGTGGGTTGTGGTGGCGACAGGGATCGCGGCAAGCGTCCCATGATGGCTGCCATGGCGGAGCAGCATGCGGACTGCGTGATCCTGACCGACGACAATCCCCGTACCGAGGAGCCGGCCCGGATCATGGCCGACATGGTGGCGGGTCTTCGTGATCCCGGCGCCGTGCAGATTGAGCACGACAGGACCAAGGCAATCCAGTTGGCACTGAGCCAAGCGAGCAAAGAGGACATCATCCTGGTGGCCGGCAAAGGCCACGAGGATTATCAGATCATTGGAACCGACAAGCGGCACTACAGCGATCGGGAAACCGTCGCAGCCGCCTTGCACACATTAATGGAGTCATTCAAATGATGACCCTCAGGCTTGCCGACCTGGCGCAGGTGCTCGATGCCCGTCTGATCGGGGGCGACCATGAGATCACGGCGGTCAGCACCGACACCCGTACCCTGGGCGCGGGGGCGCTGTTCGTGGCCCTGCGCGGCGAGCGTTTCGACGCCCACGATTTCTGCGACCAAGCGGTTGCCGCCGGCGCCAGTGCCCTGCTGGTGGAGCGCGAATTGCCGCTGGCCATTCCACAACTGGTGGTGGGCGACACCCTCAAGGGGCTTGGGCGTCTGGGCAGGCTGGTGCGCGAGCGCATCAATCCGAAAGTGCTCGCCATCACCGGCAGCTGTGGCAAAACCACGGTGAAGGAGATGGCGACGGCCATCCTGCGTTGTGAAGGGGAGGTGCTGGCCACCGCCGGCAACTTCAACAACGAGGTGGGGGTGCCGCTGACCTTGCTGCGCCTCGAGCCGCAACACCAGTTCGCGGTGATGGAGCTGGGAGCCAACCACCCGGGCGAGATCGCCTGGACCACGTCGCTCGCCAGACCCGACGCCGCCATCATCAACAACGTCGCTGCCGCGCACCTGGAAGGCTTTGGCTCCTTGGAAGGGGTGTTCCATGCCAAGAGCGAAATCTTCGAAGGGTTAGGCGAGGGCGGCACCGCCATCGTCAATGCCGACAACGAGTTCTGGCCGAAGTGGCGTGAAAAGGGCATCCAGTGCGCCTTCTCCCTCCAGGATCAGCGTCAGCCGTTCCACGCCCGCGACATCGTGCTCAACGAGCAGGGTTGTGCCGGGTTTGTGATGGTGACGCCCCAGGGAGAGGTGAACCTGACCCTGGCCATTCCGGGTCGCCACAACGTGGCCAACGCCCTGGCTGCTGCCGCCGGGACCCTGGCCCTGGGCGCATCGCTTGCGTCCGTCAAGGCGGGGCTGGAGCAGATGGCGCCGGTCAAGGGCCGTTTCTGCGTGCAACGCTGGGGTGGCCTCACCCTGGTGGATGACACCTACAACGCCAGCGTGGAGTCCGTGCTGGCGGGTATCGATGCCCTGACCGCCATGAACGGCTACAAGGTGCTGGTGTTCGGTGACATGAAAGAGTTGGGTGAGGAGTCCGCCGCGCAGCATGCCCGGGTCGGACACCATGCCCGTGAGCAGGGCCTCGATGCCGTGCTGACCGTAGGGGAACAGAGTCGCCACACCGCAGATGCCGCGGCTGGCCGACATTTCGATAACAAGGCGTCGTTGTTTGAAGTGCTTGCGCAAATGATAGAGACACATCAGGAAATTTCGATTCTGGTCAAGGGCGCCCGTGGCTCCCGCATGGAAGATATCGTCGAGATGGTCAAGGGCCATCAGGAGTCAGCCACATGCTAGTCTGGCTGGCGGAACTGCTCACCCCGCACTTCACCTTCTTCAACGTCTTCTCCTACCTGACGTTTCGCGCCATCCTGTCGATCATCACCGGTCTGGTGGTGGCGCTCTGGATGGGGCCGCGCCTCATCCGTCGCCTGCAGATCATGAAGTTCGGCCAGGTGATCCGCAACGACGGTCCCGAGTCCCACCTCAGCAAGAAGGGCACCCCGACCATGGGCGGCCTGATGATCATTGCAGCCATTTTCACTTCTGTGCTGCTCTGGTGCCGCCTCGATAACCCCTATGTCTGGCTGGTGCTGTTCGTGCTGGGGGCCTATGGTGCCATCGGCTTTGCCGATGACTATCTCAAGGTGGTGCGCAAGAACACCGATGGCCTCATCGCCCGCTGGAAGTACTTCTGGCAGTCCGCGGTCGCGCTGGGTGTGGCAGTCTTCCTCTACGCCACGGCCACCCACGATGGTCAGACCCAGCTGGTGGTCCCCTTCCTCAAGGATGTGATGCCCCAGCTCGGCCTGATGTTCATCCTGCTGACCTACTTCGTCATCGTCGGTACCTCCAACGCGGTCAACCTGACCGATGGCCTGGATGGCCTCGCCATCATGCCCACCGTGATGGTGGCGGGGGGCTTCGCCCTGATCGCCTGGGCGACCGGTAACGTCAACTTCGCGAACTACCTGCACATTCCCTACGTGCCCTACACCTCCGAACTGGTGATCGTCTGTACCGCCATCGTGGGCGCGGGCCTGGGCTTCCTCTGGTTCAACACCTACCCGGCCCAGGTCTTCATGGGGGACGTGGGTTCCCTGGCCCTGGGCGGCGCGCTCGGTACCATAGCCGTGCTGGTGCGCCAGGAGTTCCTGCTGGTGATCATGGGGGGCGTCTTCGTGATGGAGACCGTCTCGGTGATCCTGCAGGTCGGATCCTACAAACTGCGCGGCGTGCGGATCTTCCGCATGGCCCCCATCCATCACCACTATGAGAAGAAGGGCTGGCCGGAGCCGCGCGTCATCGTGCGCTTCTGGATCATCACCCTCATGCTGGTGCTGCTTGGCCTCGCCACCCTGAAGGTGAGGTAAGCCATGGTCATCATCATCGGACTCGGCAAAACCGGACTCTCCTGCGTCGATTACTTCCTCGACCGCGGCGTCACGCCGCTGGTGATGGACACCCGTGCCAACCCGCCGGGCAAGGACGAGCTTCCCCCCGAGGTGGAGCTCATCCACGGGCTGGACGCGGAGCGGCTCAAGCAGGCGCACATGATAGTGGCCAGCCCGGGCATCGCCCTGGCGACTCCGGAGTTGAAGGCCGCCGCCGAGTTCGGGGTGCGCATCGTCGGTGACATCGAACTGTTCGTGCGTGAAACCCAGACGCCCGTCATCGCCATCACCGGTTCCAACGGCAAGAGCACGGTCACCACCCTGGTGGGTGAGATGATCGCCGAGGCGGGACTCAAGGTCGGTGTGGGGGGCAATATTGGCACCCCGGCGCTGTCACTCCTCAAGCAGCCCATGGATCTCTGCGTGCTGGAGCTCTCCAGCTTCCAGCTCGAGACCACCTACAGCCTGCGGGCCGCCGCCTCCGTGGTCCTGAACCTCAGTGAAGATCATATGGATCGCTATGCCGGCATGGCGGATTACCGCGCCGCCAAGATGGAGATCCATCAGCACTCCCAGCACATCCTGATCAATCGCGACGATCCCCAGACCCTGCCCGATGTGGGTCAGGTGTGGCAGAGTTTCGGCCTCGACTGCAACGGCTACGGTCGCTGCGAGCTGGAGGGCCGTCACTGGCTGACCTTGCACGGCGAGCCGCTCCTGGCGGTGGACGAGATGAAGATAGTGGGTGCCCACAACCAGGCCAATGCCCTGGCGGCCATGGCCCTGTGCGATGCGGTGGGCATTCCCCGCGAGGCACAACTTGCCGTGCTGCGCCGCTTTGAAGGCCTGCCTCACCGTGCCCGCTTCGTGCGGGAGGTAAATGGGGTGCGCTGGATCAACGACTCCAAGGCCACCAACGTGGGGGCGACCCTGGCCGCCGTGGCCGGGGTACGTGAAGCGGTCAAGGGCCGCCTGCTGCTGCTGGCCGGTGGCCAAGGCAAGGGGCAGGACTTCGGCCCGGTGCAGGCCCTGCTCGGCAGCCAGATCGATCACATGTACTGCTTTGGCCAGGATGCCGAGGTGCTGCTGGCCCTGGGCGAACAGACCGAGCGGGTTGCCGATCTTGACGCTGCTGTCGCCAAGGCGGCGGTCGATGCCAGGCCCGGTGACTGGGTGCTGCTGGCGCCGGCCTGCGCGAGCCTGGATCAGTTCAAATCCTTTGAAGCGCGCGGCGATCGCTTCACCGAACTGGTGATGGGCTTATGAACGCCCTGCGCGTGGTTGCGGGATTCTTGCAGCGCTGGTTGCTACCGGCGCGCCCCGCCGGTCTCTACGATCGGCAGCTGGTGGTACTGGCTCTCGCCCTGATGGGCGTCGGGCTGGTGATAGTGGCGTCAGCTTCCATTCCTGAGGGGATCGCCATCAACAACGATCCCTTCATGTTCGTGAAGCGCCACGGCATGTTCCTGGTGATGGCGCTGGGTATCTCCTGGTTCGTGTTGCAGGTACCCATGGCACGCTGGCAGCACTACAACGGCCCCATGTTGTTGCTGGCCATCGTGCTGCTGGTGATGGTGTTGCTGGTGGGCCGCAGCGTCAACGGTTCGGTACGCTGGCTGCCGCTTGGCCCCTTCAACTTGCAGCCGGCTGAGTTCGGCAAGCTGGCGCTGTTCGTCTATCTGGCGGGCTATCTGGTGCGCCGCCAGAGCGAGGTGCGCGAACGCTTCATCGGTTTCATGAAACCCATGGCGGTGCTGTTCGTGGTGGCCATCCTGCTGCTGGCCCAGCCGGATCTCGGGTCAGTGGTGGTGATGTTCGTCACCTCCCTCGGGATGCTGTTCCTGGCCGGTGCCCGGCTGGTGCAGTTCATCGGTCTCATCCTGGTGGGGGTGAGCGCCGTGGTGACCCTGATCATCGCGGAGCCCTACCGGATGCGGCGGGTGACCTCTTTCCTCGACCCCTGGGCCGATCCCTTTGGCAGCGGCTATCAGCTGACCCAGTCCCTGATGGCCTTTGGTCGGGGGAGCTGGTTTGGCGAGGGGCTCGGCAACTCCATCCAGAAGATGGAGTACCTGCCGGAAGCCCACACCGACTTCGTGTTCGCCATTCTGGGCGAAGAGCTGGGCTACGTGGGGGTGCTTGGCGCACTCTTCCTGATTTTTGCGCTGGCGGTGAAGGCGCTCAAGCTGGGTCACCAGGCGCTGGTGGCCGAGCGGCTCTATGAAGGTTATCTGGCCATCGGCATCGGCATCTGGTTCAGTTTCCAGACTTTCGTCAACGTCGGTGCCGCCAGCGGCATGATGCCTACCAAGGGGCTGACCCTGCCGCTGGTCAGTTATGGCGGCTCCAGTCTCATCATCATGATGGTGGCGGTGAGCATGTTGATTCGTATCGATTTCGAGTTGCGCCAGGCGAGTGCCCAGGCGCGCGTGCGGGAGGTTGCGTGAGCAAGACGTTACTGGTGATGGCGGGTGGTACCGGGGGCCATGTGTTCCCCGGCCTGGCCGTCGCCGATCGCCTCAAGGCCCAGGGCTGGACCATCCACTGGCTCGGCACTGCCGACCGGATGGAGGCGGAGCTGGTGCCTGCCCATGGTTATCCCATCTCCTTCATCGACATCCAGGGGGTGCGTGGCAACGGCATCAAGCGTCTGCTCGCGGCGCCCTACTGTGTCATCAAATCCGTGCTGCAGGCCCGCCAGGTGCTCAAGACCATCCAGCCCGATGTGGTGCTGGGCATGGGGGGCTTCGCCTCCGGCCCGGGTGGCGTGGCCGCCTGGCTGTCCGGCATTCCGCTGCTGCTGCACGAGCAGAATGCCGCCGCCGGCCTGACCAACAAGCTGCTGGCCCGTATCGCCAGGCGGGTACTGATGGCCTTCCCCGGTGCCTTCGCCCCCAATGTCCGTACCGCCGTGGTGGGCAACCCGGTGCGCCCCGAGGTGGTGGCGCTGCCGGATCCCCAACTGCGCAGCAGCAGCGATCCTCTGCGCCTGCTTGTGGTCGGTGGCAGCCTGGGGGCCCGGGTCCTCAACGAGCAGGTGCCTCCTGCGGTTGCAGCTGCCGGTGTGCCCATCGAGGTGCGTCACCAGTGCGGCAAGGGCAACGGGGAGGCCGTGGCTGCTTCCTATGCCGGGCTGGGGGTCGAGGCCGAGGTGAGTGAATTTATCAAGGACATGGCGGATGCCTATGCCTGGGCGGACCTGGTGGTGTGCCGCGCCGGCGCATTGACCGTCTCCGAAGTGGCCGCCGCCGGTGTGGCCGCCATCTTCGTGCCCCTGCCCCATGCGGTGGACGATCACCAGACCCGCAACGCCCTGACCCTGGTCGACGGCGGTGCGGCCGAGTTCCTGCCCCAGTCCGAGCTGACGCCGGCGGCGCTGGCGTCGCGCCTATCCTGGCTCGCCGGGCGCAGGGAAACCCTGTTGAACATGGCCCAGGCCGCGCGCCGGGTCGCCATCATCGATGCCGCCGAACGGGTTGCCGATGAGTGCAAACGGCTCGCGACAGGGTGAGTCGAACGAGATTGACGGACGGGGTGCTGGCCAAAGCCACCCACCCGCTCCTCGAATACATGTGTCACCGAATGAAAGTGGCCTGTGGCCGCGAATTGAGAAAGAACTATGACCAAGGTTGAACTGGCAAAACTGCGTACCGTTATCCCCGAAATGCGCCGCGTGCGTCGCATCCACTTCATCGGCATCGGTGGCGCCGGTATGGGCGGTATTGCGGAAGTGCTTGCCAATGAAGGGTATCAGGTGACCGGCTCGGATCTGGCCCGCAACGGGGTGACCGAACGCCTGGCCTCTTTGGGCGCACACATCTTTGTCGGTCACAGTGCCGAGCATGTGGACGGTGCCAGCGTGGTGGTGGTTTCCACCGCCATCAAGCAGGACAACCCCGAACTGCTGGCTGCCCGCGAGCTGCGTATTCCCGTGGTGCGCCGCGCCGAAATGCTGGCGGAACTGATGCGCTTCCGTCACGGTATCGCCATCGCCGGGACCCACGGCAAGACCACCACCACCAGTCTGGTGGCGAGCATCTATGCAGAGGCGGATCGCGACCCCACCTTCGTCATCGGCGGTCTGCTCAACAGCGCCGGCACCAATGCCCGCCTGGGCAGCAGCCGTTATCTGATTGCCGAGGCGGACGAGAGCGACGCCTCCTTCCTGCATCTGCAACCCATGGTCTCCATCGTGACCAACATTGAAGCGGATCACATGGATACCTATGGCGGCGATTTCTCCAGGTTGAAGGCCACCTTCATCGATTTCCTGCACAACCTGCCGTTCTACGGCCTGGCCGTGGTGTGCGTGGATGACCCCGTGATCCGCGGTATGCTGCCGGAGATCGCCCGTCCTACCCTCACCTACGGTCTGAGCGATGATGCCGATGTGCAGGTGCTGGACTTCGTGCAGACCAGCAATCGCAGCCGCTTCCGGGTGCGCCGTGCAGGGGCGGGTGAGCTGGAGGTGACTCTCAACCTGCCCGGTATCCACAACGCCCTCAACGCCGCCGCCGCCATCGCGGTGGCAACCGAAGACGGCATCGGCGACGAGGCCATCATCCAGGCACTTTCCAAGTTTGAAGGGGTGGGGCGCCGCTTCCAGCAATATGGCGAGTTTGAAACCGGCCGTGGCAAGGCCATGCTGGTGGACGATTACGGCCATCACCCGAGCGAAGTGAAGGTGACCATCAACGCCGCTCGTGCCGGCTGGCCCGAGAAGCGGCTGGTGATGGTGTTCCAGCCGCACCGCTACAGCCGGACCCGGGATCTCTACGAAGATTTCGCGGACGTGCTCTCCAAGGTGGACGTGCTGGTGATGCTGGAGGTCTATGCCGCCGGTGAGGAGCCCATCCCCGGTGCCGATGGCCGTGCCTTGTGCCGTTCCATCCGCTCCCGCGGCACCCTGGAGCCGATCTTTGTCGCAACGCCGGACGATGTGCCCGCGGTGCTGGCCGACCTGATTGGTGAGGGGGATCTGGTATTGACCCAGGGGGCGGGGAACGTCGGTGCGCTGGCCCGTCGTCTCGGCGAGATGAAATTGAGCGTGGATAGCATGAAATCCGGTGCCTGAGGGCCCAATGAGTATTTTGACCGCCAAGCCGAGGCCTATATAATGGCGAACCGGTCTGCAAGTGGCCGGCATGGCGCGTTTTACGGGGATCGATCGGGTGGAGGCAAGGGCACAAGGGCGCACCAAGGGGGGCTTCATCGCCGGGGTGGCATTTTTCATCCTGGTCATGTGGGGGCTCTACCAGACTGCGCTGGATGTTAAAGACTGGCTGACGGATGCCAGTCGGTTGCCCATGCGCGAGCTGTTGCTGCAGGGGCAACACGAATATTTGAAGGCCGATGAGTTGCGTGCTGCCGTGCTGGATGGTGCCGAACTTCGCAACTTCTTCGAGCTGGATGTGAACGAATTGCAGGCGCGTCTGAACGCTCTGCCCTGGGTGGCCCAGGTCTCGGTACGAAAGAAGTGGCCGAACAAGATCAAGGTCTATCTCACGGAACAGGATGTGGCGGCTCGCTGGAACGGTAACCGCTTCGTCAACACCAAGGGTGAGGTATTCAGTGCCCCGGACAGGGTGAAGAAGCCCCTGATGCAGTTGTCCGGGCCCGATGATCAGGCCGCCAAGGTGCTGGAAGCCAGCCATCAGTACGAAACGCTGCTGGCGGCCAAGGGATACAAGTTGCTGGGGGTGAATCTGACCCCCCGCCATGCCTGGGAACTGACCCTGGATGGCAACATTCAGCTGTTTGTGGGGCGCTCGGATATCGCGCTTCGTCTGCAGCGGTTTATCGATGCCTTTCCCGTCATCGAGCCCCGTGAGCGGGTTGCTTACGTGGATCTTCGATACGACACCGGGATGGCAGTTGGCTGGAAGAAAAGCGAAGAGAAAGTGAATGACCAACACCGCAGATAGAAATTTGATTGTCGGACTGGATATCGGCACGACCAAGGTGGCGGTACTGGTTGGCGAAGTATTGCCTGATGGCGAACTCAATGTCATCGGCATGGGCAGCCACGCTTCTCGCGGGATGGAGAAGGGCGGGGTCAATGACCTCGACTCCGTGGTCAAGTCCCTGCGCCGCGCGGTGGAAGAGGCCGAGATGATGGCAGACTGCCAGATCAGTTCCGTCTATCTGGGGCTGTCCGGCAAGCACATCGATTGCCGCAACGAGACCGGCATGGTGCCCATCTCCGACGAAGAGGTGACCCAGGAGGATGTGGACAACGTCATCCACACCGCCAAGTCGGTGCGGTTGTCTGACGAGCTCCGGGTGCTGCACGTGCTGCCCCAGGAGTTCGCCATCGACTATCAGGAAGGGATCAAGAACCCGGTCGGCCTCTCCGGCGTGCGGATGGCAGCCAAGGTGCATCTCATCACCTGCCACAACGACATGGCGCGCAACATCGAGAAGTGTGTGGAGAAGGTGGGTCTGCGGGTGGATCAGCTGATCTTCTCCGCCCTGGCCTCCAGCTACGCCGTGCTGACCGAAGACGAGAAGGAGCTGGGTGTCTGCGTGGTGGACATCGGTGGCGGCACCATGGACATGTCGCTCTTTACCGGCGGTGCCCTGCGTCACACCAAGGTGATTCCCTATGCGGGCAGCACGGTGACCAGCGACATCGCCTATGCCTTCGGCACGCCGCCGCTGGATGCGGAAGCGATCAAGGTGCGCTACGGCTGCGCCCTCGGCCGCCTGGTCAGCAAGGAAGACAATATCGAAGTGCCCAGTGTCGGCGGTCGCCCGGCGCGCAGCCTGCAACGGCAGACACTGGCGGAAGTGATTGAACCCCGTTACACCGAGTTGCTCTCCATGGTGAATGATGAGCTGGTGCGGGTGCAGAGCGAATTGAAGGCACAGGGGGTCAAGCATCAGCTGGCCGCCGGTGTGGTCTTGACCGGTGGCGCGGCCCAGATCGAAGGCATTGTGGAGTGCGCAGAGCAGATCTTCCAGAGCCAGGTCCGGGTAGGCGAGCCCATGAATATCCGGGGATTGAGTGACTACGTACAGGCACCGGTGTACTCGACTGCGGTCGGGTTGTTGCAGTACGGCCGCACCAACCAATCCACCGGCAGTAACAAGGAATATGCCGCCAAGGCAAGCGTAGGTGGGCTGGTCAAACGGGTCAGCAACTGGTTGCGTGGCGAGTTCTAAAGATTTTGCTGAGTCAGGCAAATAAAGCGGAGAGACAACATGTTTGAATTTATGGATAGCCACACTGACGAAGCCGTCATCAAGGTGATAGGTGTGGGTGGCGGCGGCGGCAACGCAGTCGAGCACATGGTTCGTCAAAACATCGAAGGTGTCGAGTTCATCACCGTGAACACCGACGCCCAGGCACTGCGCAACTCCAGTGCCAATACCACCTTGCAGATCGGCGGTGGCATCACCAAGGGGCTGGGTGCCGGGGCCAACCCGGAAGTGGGTCGTGACGCCGCCATGGAAGACAGG
Source organism: Aeromonas sp. QDB25 (assembly GCF_027707725.1). Classification (NCBI taxonomy): domain Bacteria; kingdom Pseudomonadati; phylum Pseudomonadota; class Gammaproteobacteria; order Aeromonadales; family Aeromonadaceae; genus Aeromonas; species Aeromonas sp. QDB25. The sequence goes on from NZ_JAPCIZ010000004.1 coordinate 63,496, forward strand.
GAAGCGCTGCGCGAGCTGCTGACCGGTTCCGACATGGTGTTCATCGCTGCCGGCATGGGTGGTGGTACTGGTACAGGTGCTGCACCGATCGTGGCCGAAGTAGCCCGCGAGATGGGTATCCTGACCGTTGCCGTCGTGACCAAGCCGTTCTCCTTCGAAGGGAAGAAGCGGATGGGCTTCGCCGCTCACGGCATCGAAGAGCTCTCCAAGAACGTCGACTCCCTGATCACCATCCCCAACGATAAGTTGCTGAAGGTGCTGGGTCGCGGCATCTCCCTGCTGGACGCCTTCAAGGCGGCCAACGACGTGCTGCTGGGTGCAGTACAGGGCATCGCCGAGCTGATCACCCGCCCGGGCCTCATCAACGTCGACTTCGCGGACGTGCGTACCGTGATGCGCGAGATGGGTACCGCCATGATGGGTACCGGCTCCGCCTCCGGTGACGACCGTGCCGAAGAAGCGGCCGAGAAGGCCATCTCCAGCCCGCTGCTGGAAGATGTGGATCTGGCCGGTGCCCGCGGCATCCTGGTCAACATCACTGCCGGCATGGACATGACCATCGAAGAGTTCGAGACCGTGGGTAACGCGGTCAAGGCCTTCGCGTCCGAGAACGCCACCGTGGTGGTGGGTACCGTAATCGACCCGGAAATGCACGACGAACTGCGCGTTACCGTAGTAGCGACCGGTATCGGTGCCGAGCGCAAGCCCGACATCACCCTGGTCAAGAACAACATGGTTCAAGAGCGTCCGGCCCGTCAGCCCCTGATCAGCGAAGCCCTGCAGTCTCGCGTGATGGAAGAGGCCCCGGCCAAGGTGGTGAACGCCGAGCCGCAAGCTCGTCGCGAACCGGATTATCTCGATATTCCTGCGTTCCTGCGCAAGCAGGCAGACTAAGCCTCTGATGGCTCTGGTTTGTTTGTTGCTTAAGGATTGTGCTAAGATGGCCCGGCAACGACCATCTGGTCAGGAATTTGAGCTGTTAAAGCGGATACGCCCATGATTAGACAAAGAACCTTGAAAACGAGTGTCCAGGCCACCGGTGTGGGCCTGCATTCGGGCCGGAAAGTCACTATGACGTTCCGTCCGGCGCCTGTTAACACAGGGATCGTTTACTTGCGTACCGATCTGAATCCTGTGGTCGCGCTGCCAGCCAACGCCGATCAGGTGCGTGATACTGTGCTTTGTACCGCTCTGGTGAACGAAGCCGGTGTTCGCGTGTCGACCATCGAACATCTGTCTGCCGCTCTGGCCGGGATGGGGATCGACAACCTCTATGTCGAGGTTGATGCCCCCGAGATCCCGGTAATGGACGGCAGTGCGCATCCGTTCATCTATCTGCTGCAGGAAGTGGGTATTCGTGAACAGAACGCGCCCAAGCAGTTCGTGCGGATCAAGCAGAGCATCCGGGTTGAAGACGGCGACAAGTGGGCGGAATTCCACCCCTATCGTAACGGCTTCAAGATGGATCTCGAGATCGATTTCCAACATCCGGTGTTTGAAGGCCGCAACCAGCGTTGCGTGCTGGACTTCTCCGGCAGCTCCTTCGTGAAAGAGATCAGCCGTGCCCGTACCTTCGGCTTCATGCGTGATATCGAGTACCTGCGTTCCCAGAACCTGGCACTGGGCGGCAGCCTGGAAAACGCCGTGGTGCTGGATGACTACCGGGTGCTGAACGAAGATGGTCTGCGCTACGAAGACGAGTTCGTGAAGCACAAGATGCTGGATGCCATCGGCGATCTGTACATGTGCAATCGCAGTATCATCGGTGAATTCCGTGCCTACAAGACGGGCCATGCCCTGAACAACAAGCTGCTGCGTGCCCTGCTGGCCCAGCAGGAGGCCTGGGAACTGGTGACCTTCGAGGGTGAGGGCGACAAAGCGCCTATCGCTTACTACGACAACGGTCTGGTTCTGGCCTGATAGCTGTGCAACAGGACGTCGGTCATCTCTCCGCACCGACGTCCTGTCATTTGTTTATTCCATCCTTTAATACCGATTATCTCCCGGTTTTATTGCCCGTGCAGGCCCTTGGCCTCACCTGACCGAGAAGACAGATTTCTATGAGTATTACCCTGATCCTCCACGGTAAGCAGCGCCGCAGGTTGCACTTACCCAAACAACGTCTGGCTTGGGTCGGCGGTATTCTCTTCACTGTATTGGCCTTGGGGGGCGGCTGGCTCTGGCAGAGCTGGCAGCAGAAAATGGAGGCGCTGGAAGTGGCGCTGACCCTGGCGCAGCAGCAAAAATCCACGCAAGGGGCCGATGAAGCCCGCGAACAGCTTGCCATGCTGGCCGCCCAGGTGGGCACCATGCAGGGACAACTTGGTCGCCTCAACGCCCTCGGCGAGCGCCTGACCGAGAAGGCGGACCTCGATCCCGAGGAGTTCAACTTCAAGGAGCTGCCCCCGATGGGCGGCCCTTCCTACGATGCAGACCTGGAAGTCAGCCTGGGTGAACTGCAAGATTCCATGGAACACCTCAGCCGTCAGCTCAGCAGCCGCGAAGAACAGCTGTCGGTACTTGAATCCTTCATCATGAACCACCATATCACCGATGCGGGTTTCATCCCCGGCTCACCGGTCAAGCAGGAGCGTGTCTGGATCTCCTCCGGCTTCGGTGGGCGGGTCGATCCGTTCAACGGTCGCGCCAAGATGCACAAAGGGGTGGATTTCCGCGGCAGGCCCGGCACCCCCATCCTGGCGACAGGCAAGGGGATTGTCAGCTGGGCAGGGCGCCATCCGGAGTTTGGCAACATGGTGGAGATTGACCATGGCAATGGTCTGGTCACCCGCTATGCCCACAATTCCAAGTTGCTGGTGGATGTGGGCACCCTGGTCGATGAGGGCCAGAAGATTGCCCTGATGGGGCGAACCGGTCGTGCAACCGGAGTTCATTTGCATTACGAAGTGTTGAAAGATGGTCGTCAGGTCAACCCCGCGCGCTTTCTGAATGCCAGACGGGGTTAGGTTTTTTCTTCAGGTTCCAGTGACGGAACGCTTATATAACCAAAACAGTTGGTACCCATGATTAGCACACTGCTCACCAAGATTATCGGCAGCCGGAATGACAGAACGCTCAAGGCTTTGCGCAAAATTGTAAAACAAATCAATGCGATGGAGCCTCAGTTCGAGGCACTGTCCGATCAGGAACTGCAGGCGAAGACCGCCGAGTACCGTCAACGTCTGGAGCAGGGCGAAACACTGGAGCAGTTGCTGCCGGAGGCGTTCGCCACCGTCCGTGAAGCCTCCCGCCGTGTGTTCGGCATGCGTCACTTCGACGTCCAGCTGATCGGCGGCATGGTGCTGAACTCCAACCGCATCGCCGAAATGAAGACAGGTGAAGGTAAAACCCTGACGGCCACCCTGCCGGCCTACCTGAACGCCCTGACCGGCCGCGGTGTGCACGTCGTGACGGTGAACGACTATCTGGCCAAGCGTGATGCGGAAGCCAACCGCCCGCTGTTCGCCTTCCTCGGCATGACGGTGGACTGCAACGTGCCCGGCATGGATGCGTCCCAGAAGCGCGATGCCTACGCTGCCGACATCACCTACGGTACCAACAACGAATTCGGTTTCGACTACCTGCGCGACAACATGGCATTCTCGCCGGAGCAGCGTGTACAGCGTCCGCTCAACTACGCGCTGGTGGATGAGGTGGACTCGGTGCTCATCGATGAAGCCCGCACCCCGCTCATCATCTCCGGTCCGGCGGAAGACAGCTCCGCCATGTACACCCAGATCAACAAGTTGATCCCCCTGCTGGTCAAGCAGGACAAGGAAGACTCCGAGGAGTACACCGGCGACGGCCACTACACGGTGGACGAAAAGAACCGCCAGGCGCTGCTGACCGAGAACGGCCAGATCTTCGTGGAAGAGCTGCTCAAGAAAGAGGGACTGCTGGCCGAGGATGACTCCCTGTTCTCCGCCACCAACATCAGCCTGCTGCATCACGTCAATGCTGGCCTGCGCGCGCACACCCTGTTCGAGCGCAACGTCGACTATATCGTCCAGAAGGACGAGATCGTCATCGTCGACGAGCACACCGGCCGCACCATGCCGGGTCGTCGCTGGTCAGACGGTCTGCACCAGGCGGTTGAGGCGAAGGAAGGGGTCAAGATCCAGAACGAGAACCAGACCCTGGCCTCCATCACCTTCCAGAACTACTTCCGTCTGTACGACAAGCTGGCGGGCATGACCGGTACTGCGGATACCGAAGCCTTTGAATTCCAGCAGATCTATGGCCTGGATACCGTGGTCATCCCGACCAACAAGCCGATGGTGCGCAAGGACATGGGCGATCTCGTCTACCTGACCGCCCAGGAGAAATACGCGGCCATCGTGCAGGACATTCGCGAGTGCGTGAAGCGCGGCCAGCCCGTGCTGGTCGGTACCGTCTCCATCGAGAACTCCGAGCTGCTCTCCGGCATCCTGACCAAGGAAAATATCCCGCACAAGGTACTGAACGCCAAGTTCCATGCCATGGAAGCGGAGATCGTCGCCCAGGCCGGCCAGACCGGCGCCGTCACCATCGCCACCAACATGGCCGGTCGTGGTACCGACATCGTGCTGGGCGGCAACTGGCAGGCGGAGATCGCCCAGCTGGAAAACCCGTCAAGCGAGCAGATTGCCGGGCTGAAAGCGGCCTGGCAGGTGCGTCATGACGAAGTGCTGGCGGCCGGTGGCCTGCACATCATCGGTACCGAGCGTCACGAATCCCGTCGTATCGACAACCAGCTGCGCGGCCGTTCCGGTCGTCAGGGTGATCCGGGTTCCTCCCGCTTCTACCTCTCCATGGAAGATACCCTGATGCGGATCTTCGCCTCCGACCGCGTGACCGGCATGATGAAGAAGCTGGGCATGGAAGAGGGCGAAGCCATCGAGCATCCCTGGGTGACCAAGGCCATCGAGAATGCCCAGCGCAAGGTGGAAGGTCGCAACTTCGACATCCGTAAAAACCTGCTCGAGTTCGACGACGTGGCCAACGATCAGCGCAAGGTGGTCTACGAGCAGCGCAACGAACTGCTGGACACCAACGACATCTCCGAGACCATTCACGTCATCCGTGACGACGTCTACGGCGCCATCATCGACGAGTACATCCCGCCCCAGTCCCTGGAAGAAATGTGGGACGTGCCGGGTCTGGAAGCGCGTCTGAAGTCCGATTTCGCCCTGGATCTGCCGCTGCAGCAGTGGCTGGCGGAAGACGACAAGCTGTATGAAGAGAAGCTGCGCGAACGCATCCTGGATGAAGCCACCAAGCTCTATGCCCACAAGGAAGAGCTGGTCGGCAAGGAGGTGCTGCGCAACTTCGAGAAGGCGGTGATGCTGCAAACCCTGGACGGCCTGTGGAAAGAGCACCTGGCGGCCATGGATCACCTGCGTCAGGGCATCCATCTGCGCGGCTACGCCCAGAAGAACCCCAAGCAGGAGTACAAGCGCGAATCCTTCGATCTGTTCACCCAGATGCTGGAAACCCTCAAGCGCGACGTGGTCAGCATCCTGAGCCGGGTACAGGTGCAGGAGCGGGATGTGGAGGCGATGGAAGAGCAGCAGCGCCAGCAGGCCGAAGCCGCTCCCCGTACCTACACCCATGCCACGGCCGAAAACCAGCTGGCTGACGAGGATACGGGTGGGGCCGAGGGCCATACCACCTTCGTGCGCGACGAGCAGAAGATCGGGCGCAATGATCCCTGCCCCTGTGGTTCGGGTAAAAAATACAAGCACTGTCACGGTCAGCTGACCTGACACCCTGCCATGATGAATACACCGCCTTCGGGCGGTGTATTCATTTTCGGACCAAGGAGGGGACGATGAGCAGATTGCCGGCGGGATGGGATGGGGAGGCACATGGGCACTGGCTGCAGGAGAGACGCCAGGAGGCGATCCGTTGTGTGCTGAGCAGGCTGAACGCAGAGACGAACAAATCTGTTCCCCTGCAACTGCAGTTTGCCTATTACCTCTTTTTGTCCGGCGATCCCGCCTCGGCGGCCCAGGTGCTGACGCTGGCGTACCGATCCGCGCCCGATAACACTGAGGTGCTGCGCAATCTCTGTGTCTGCCTCTCGCGCTCCGATCAACATGAGCGGGCCGTGATGCACCTGGTCGAACTGGTGCGGCGCGAGCCGGATGATTATCTGGTCCATGACGGGCTTTGCACTTCCCTTGCCAAGCTAGGACGCCATGAAGAAGCGGCACAAGCGGGAACCCGTGCCCTGACTCTCAAGGATGAGGCCGTCTCGCAGCCTGTCGCAGGGTGGGTGCTGCCGATAGAGGGGCCGGATGACTGGCTCGCGGAGCAGGGGGAGAAGCAGGCAGTCATCGCCTTCTCCTTGTGGGGAGCACAGCCTCGCTATTTGCGGGGAGCGCTCGACAATGTGCTGGCCGCAGCTTACCTCTATCCTGGCTGGCGGGTGCGCTTCTATGTGGATGGCAGTGTCCCTCAGGGGTTTCTGGCCTGCCTGCAGGAACATGGCGCCGAGATAAAGGTGCAGCCCGATGGCCAATCCCAGCGTCAGCGCCTCTGCTGGCGCTTCCAGGTCGCCAATGATCCCGGCGTGGGGCGCTTTCTTGTGCGCGATGCGGACTCCGTGATGAATCTGCGGGAGCGGCTGGCGGTCGATGACTGGCTTGCATCGGGGCGCTGGTTCCATATCATGCGTGACTGGTGGAGCCACACCGATCTGGTGCTGGCCGGCATGTGGGGCGGTGTGGCCGGTGTGCTGCCTCCCCTTGCGCCGCTGATGGCGAGCTATCAGCCCAGTACCATGGAAACACCGAACATCGACCAGTGGTTCTTGCGAGACTGTTTATGGCGCTATCTGCGCCAGAGCGCGCGGGTACACGATCGTTGTTTCACTCCGCCCGGTGCGGTGCCCTGGCCGCAGGTTGCGCCGCCGGGCAATGAGCATGTCGGGCAGGATCTCTTCAGGGCCCGGGGGGATCAGCAGGCCATTCGGCTTGCCCCCTGGATCGCCCGTTTGCCGTGTTTACGCTGAGGACAATGATGGAACAGAAGAAACGGATCTGGGTGGCGGTGGGCGTCATCGAGAACGAACGGGGCGATATCTTCATCGCCAAACGCTCAGCCGATCGCCATCAGGGGGATCGCTGGGAGTTTCCTGGTGGCAAGGTGGAGTCGGGGGAGGATCTGCTCACCGCGCTGGACAGGGAATTGTGGGAAGAGATCGGGATCCGGGTGCAGGATTGTGCCCCCTTCATGGAGCTGCACCACGATTACCCCGACAAGCAGGTCTTGCTGGATATCTGGAAGGTGACCCGCTTCCACGGCGAGCCCTTTGGCAAGGAGGGGCAGGAGTGTCGCTGGGTGCCACTGGCCTCGCTGCACGAATACCGCTTCCCGGATGCCAACGGCCCCATCGTCGCGCGGTTGCAGGCCTCGCTTGCCTGAAAGGGAATCGATACCAACGAAAAAGGGCCTGAGGGCCCTTTTTTGATCGTGAAGTGTTTATTGCCAGGGATCGCCCTGTTCCGAATCGGGCAGCAGATCCGGGTTGATCTCGCCCGGGATGCGCTTCTGTTCATCCGCCCACTCGCCGAGGTCGATCAGCTGGCAGCGCTTGCTGCAGAAGGGGCGAAACGGGCTCTGCGGACCCCATTCGATCTCGCTCTGACAGGTCGGGCACTTTACCTTGGTCACCATGGGGCGCTCCTCAACAACAGGCGAGCTGGAAGGAGACGTCGCCTATCTGCTGTTCCGTCGTCGGCAGGAAGCGCAGGGCGAAGCGGTTCTTGTGGCCGCTCAGGGTCGGATAGCAGGGCTGGGTGCCCGCCAGACGGATGCGGATCAGTTCAGCCCCTTCGGCGGTATCCTGGAAGAAGCCGTTGGTGGCCACCTGGTCGCTGAAGTTGCCCGACTCGCGCCACAGGCGCAGCAACAGGGAGATGGCGTTCATCAGCAGGGTGATGTCACTCAGCCATTGCTGCATCTGCTGGTGGCGGGTGACGGCCGGGGTCGCCAGCCAGTGGTGCAGTTGCGGCACATCGAAGGCGCACAGACCTCCCGGAATGGAGAAGCGCTGACGAATGGAGCCGAGCAGGCGATCCTCTTTCAGACGGGCGCCGGGGCGCGGGGAGTTTAGCAGGTTGCGGGAGAGCTGGGTACTCTCCTGCTGCATCCGCTGGATCTGCTCGAGATCGACGTCAGGCAGACTGGCCCAGTGGCTCAGGCGTTGGCCGAGGCGCTCCAGATCCTTGATCAGATCGGCACGCAGGTCACCACGCTCCAGCAACTCCTGCAAATCGAACAACCCCTTGAAGAAGGCGATATGTGCCCAGGACTGGTCACTCTCCAGATTGTCGCGGATCTGGGAAAACAGGGACTCCAGACGAAGATAGGTCCGGCTTTTTTCATTGAGGGGAAAATCGTAAATCATGCCTAATCCTGGCCAGCCATAAACCGGCCTAGTGTACTCACAGTTGGTGGGCTTGTTGAGAGGCAAATGCCAGATATGTCTGGTGCAGGGCGAAAATTCGCTGCCAGATGGTCTCACTCGTACCACTCTGGTTGTCCAGGACGTCGTCGGCCATCGCCAGGCGCTCGCTGCGGCTCGCCTGGGACGCCAGTATCGCCTGGGCCTGTTCCCGAGTGACGCCATCGCGGCGGCAGGTACGCTCGATTTGCGTCGCTTCGTCCACATCGATCACCAGTACCCGATCGGCGAGGGAAGTGAGCCTGTTTTCCACCAGCAAGGGGACGACCAGCAGGCAGTAGGGGGAGCGGGTTGCCGCACACTGGCGCAGCATCTCGGTGCGGATGAGGGGATGGAGCAGGGCATTGAGCCACTCCTTGGCCTGCGAATCGGTGAAGATCCGCTCTCGCAGCCGGCGGCGATCGAGCTGGCCATCGGGGGCAACGACATCCGGGCCAAAATGGGCGGCGATGGCAGCCAGAGCAGGGGTGCCGGGCTCCACTACCTCGCGGGCGATGATGTCCGCATCCACCACCTCGATGCCCAGCTCGGCAAAGCGGTTGGCAACCGTGGTCTTGCCGCTGCCGATTCCCCCTGTGATTGCGACTACATACATGGGTCAGAGATCCTTTTGCTAGAGCACGACATCAAGATACCAGCGGGTGATGCTATCGCCCCACAGCAGCGTTATCCAGCCCGCGATGGTGAGATAGGGGCCAAAGGGAATGGGTTTGCCCTGGTGGTGGTTGCGCAGCAGGATGAGACCGATGCCGATGATGGCGCCCGCCAGCGAAGAGAGCAGCAGCACGATGGGCAAGGCTTGCCAGCCGAGCCAGGCGCCCAGCGCCGCCAGCAGTTTGAAATCCCCGTACCCCATCCCTTCCTTGCCGGTCAGCAGCTTGAAGGTCCAGTAGAGGCTCCAGAGCACCAGGTAACCCGCCATGGCGCCGACCACCCCATCGGCCAGGGGCACGAAACCGCCCGCCAGATTGAACAGCAGGCCACCCCAGAGCAGGGGCAGGGTGAGCTGATCCGGCAAGAGCATCTTGTCCAGGTCGATGAAGGTCAGTGCGACCAATGTCCAGGTGAGCAACAAAGCGGCAAGGGTGCCCCAGCCGGGGGAAAGCGCGGCTGCTACCGAGACCGACAGCAGGGCGGTGAGCAGCTCGACCAGGGGATAGCGAGCCGAAATGGGGGCGTGGCAGTTGCGGCAGCGCCCCCTGAGCCATAGCCAGCTCAGTAGGGGAATGTTCTCCAGCGCCCCTATGGGGTGGTCGCAGTGGGGGCAGCGGGAGCGAGGTACCATGAGGTTGTATCGTCCGGTTGCAGGAGGAGTCTCTTCACCGTCACCGAAATAGTCGCTGTATTCGGCATGCCAGGCCCGCTCCATCATGATGGGCAGGCGATGGATCACCACGTTCAGGAAGCTGCCCACCATCAGGGAGAAAAGGAAAATCAAGGAGAGATAGAGCCAGGGCAAGCCCTGGGCCAGTTCGATCAAAGGCACCATAGATCAATCGCTTGTGTCGGGAACGGGGATGACAGATGGCCGGGGGAAATGCACCGCCCGGCCCTCTGTCGAGGGGGTCAGTGTATCACAGAGCCCAGCTTGAAAATGGGGAGGTACATGGCCACGACCATGCCGCCGACCAGCACCCCGAGCACCACCATGATGATGGGTTCGAGCAGGCTGGTGAGGCCGTCGACCATGTCGTCCACCTCCTGTTCGAAAATGGCGGCGACCTTGGAGAGCATGTCGTCGATGGCGCCGGATTCCTCACCGATCATCACCATCTGGGTCACCATGTCGGGGAAAAGATCCACGGTGCGCATGGCGACGTTGATCTGCATGCCGGCCACCACCTCGTTGCGAATGGCCATGGTCGCAGTGCGATAGACATAGTTGCCCGATGCTCCGGCCGCCGAGACCAGGGCATCCACCAGTGGGATACCGGCGGAGAAGGTGGTGGAGAGGGTGCGTGCAAAACGGGCCATGGCCGCCTTGTGCAGTATGTTGCCCACCACGGGAATGGTGAGGATGAACTTGTCCGTGTTGTCCCTGACCTTCTGGGATTTTCGCCAGGCCCGCACATAGAGGAAGACGGCGAGAGCCGCGCCGCCAAAGATGGCGTACCACCACTCCTGCATGAAGCGGGAGATGGCGATGACGAACCGGGTAAAGGCGGGCAGCTCGGCACCGAAGCTCTTGAAGATATCCTCGAACTGGGGAATGACGAAGAGCAGCAGGATGGAGGTGACGACGATGGCCACCAGAATGACCATGGACGGATAGAACATGGCCTTCTTGATCTTGGATTTGAGGGCTTCGTTCTTCTCGCGGTAGATGGCGATACGGTCGTAGATGGTCTCCAGGGCACCGGATTGCTCCCCGGCCTCGACCAGGTCGCAATAGAGGTCGTCGAAGTGGCGGGGATGGCGGCGCAACGCCTCCGAGAGCGGGGTGCCCGTTTCCACATCGGCGGCGATCTGGCCGATGAGTTCGCGCACCGCCGCTTTCTCGTGGCCGCGAGCAATGATCTGAAGACTCTGCACCAGAGGCACGCCGGCGGAGAGCATGGTGGTGATCTGGCGGGAGATGACGGCGATGTCCATCGGCTTGATCTTGGCGCCGCCCTTGGAGAAGAGCCCCTGGCTCTGCTTGCTGACCCTGGTGACGTTGACGCCCTGCTTGCGCAGCTCGGCCTTGACGGTGGTGATGCTGTCGGCTTGCAGCTCGCCGGAGACCTTCTGTCCCTTGCGGTTGACGCCGTGCCAGCGGTAGGAGAAGACTTTTTTCGGTGCGTTGCGTTTTTGAGCTAATGTGGCCATCACTGCATCCTGCAATTGGGCGACGGTGGCCGGATGCTGCTGCCTGTCCGGCTCATCTTGGCTTGAAGAAGGTCATCGGGGTGATTACAGCGGCTTCACCCGGCGAGATGACTCGGGCACTGCGAACTCAGTTGGTGGTGATCCTGTTGATTTCGGCCAGGCTGGTGACGCCAAGACGCGCTTTCTCGAGGCCGGATGTACGCAGGGTGCGCATCCCTTCTTTTTGGGCTATCGCGGCAATCTGCAGCGAGTTGGCTCCCTGCATGATGAGTTTGGCGATGTTGTCGGACATCAGCATGATCTCATAAATGCCGACCCGGCCTCTGTAGCCTCCCGAGCACTCCTTGCATCCCACGGGTTTGAACAGCCGCAAACCGGCGGCCAGTTGCTGCTGGGTGAAGCCCAGCTCCAGCAACTCGGCTTCCGGCACCACTTCCGGCGCCTTGCAGTGATCGCAGAGTTTGCGGGCAAGGCGCTGGGCCATGATGAGGGTGACCGAAGAGGCGATGTTGAAGGCCGGCACCCCCATGTTCATCATCCGGGTGAGCGTTTCTGCCGCCGAGTTGGTGTGCAGGGTCGACAGCACCAGGTGACCGGTCTGGGCGGCCTTGATGGCAATCTCGGCGGTTTCCAGATCCCGGATCTCCCCCACCATGACGATGTCGGGATCCTGGCGCAGGAAGGAGCGCAGGGCACTGGCGAAGGTGAGCCCCGCCTTGGGGTTGATCTGCACCTGGTTGACGCCGGGCAGGTTGATCTCAACCGGATCCTCGGCGGTGGAGATGTTGACCTCGCTGGTATTGAGGATGTTGAGACCGGTATAGAGCGACACCGTCTTGCCCGACCCTGTGGGCCCGGTGACCAGTATCATGCCCTGTGGTTTGGAGAGCGCATGCAGGTATTGCGCCTTTTGGCGGTCGTCGAAGCCGAGTTGATCGAGGTTGAGGCGGGCGGCCGACGAGTCCAGCAAGCGGATGACGATCTTCTCGCCCCACATGGTGGGCAGGGTATTGACCCGCATGTCCATGGATCTGCTGCGGGAGATCTTCAGCTTGATCCGCCCATCCTGGGGCAGACGCCGCTCGGCGATATCCAGCCTCGCCATCACCTTTAAGCGAGCCGCGAAACGGTTCGCCAGATTGACCGGCGGGGTGGCGACTTCGTGCAGTATGCCGTCTACCCGAAAGCGGATCCGGTACTTGGTCTCATAGGGTTCGAAATGCAGGTCGGATGCCCCGCGCTTGATGGCGTCCATCATGATTTTATGGATGTATTTGACGATGGGGGCATCGTCGTCGGCGGTGTTGACGCTCTCGTCGAGGCGGGAATTCTCATCGGAGACCTCGAGCTCCGAGATCTCGGCCTCGTCGATGTGATCCATGCCGAGGGTATCCTGCTCGCTCTCCATCAGCTTGCCGATGGCGGCGGTCAGCTTGCTCTCTTCGACCAGCAGGGCTTCCGTGTGCAGGCCAAAACTGAAACCAAAATCCTCCAGAGCCGACACATTGGTCGGATCGGACATGGCGATATAGAGGGTATGCCCCTGGGTGTAGATGGGCAGGACATGGTGCTTTTCAATCAGCTTTTGATTGAGGTATTTCTGCGGGATCTCGGCGAGATCGAAGGCCGCCAGATCCAGCAGAGGTACCCCATATTCCAGCTCGCAGAAATCTGCCAGCGCCTTGCTGTCGAGGATATCGTTCTCGATCAGGAAGGTGACAAAGGGCTTGCGCTGCGCCCTGGCCTGGCTCAGATAACGCTGTGAGTCCGGCTCACTGAGGAGGGAGGAAGCGGCCAGGCTGGTGGCCAGGCCGCTATTGAGTGAGGAGGTCATTAATTACAAAGAGTGGTTGGACTGCAGGTAGCGGTCCAGGTAACTGCACCACCAGAAGTAGCTGCTACAAGTTGGTATGCTCCTGATGGGTTTGTCATGCTACTTTGAATCGTCAGGCTTGTTGCACTGCTTGAAGCCCCAGTGATTGTTAGAGCAACCCCAGTTGGCGCAGCAGCACTGGCAAGCAGAGCAGGGCAGCCAAATGCCCCTGTTGTCTGGAAGCAAACTTCCGCCTCAGTCTTGATTCCACCAGCTGATGAGATTGCCTGTGTGAAGCGAGCCTTATTGGTATAGTTCTGATACGCCGGCAAGGCGATGGCGGCGAGGATGGCAACGATCGCAACGACGATCATCAATTCGATTAGCGTAAACCCTGACTGTCTTTTCATGTCAAATATCCTTTTTTTCCATGGTTCCTGATAAGCACAGGTGGAATGCATCCACGTTGGTATCTTATCCGAGCGCTTCGGGTTGGCAACAGAGGCAGGCCTCTTGTCAGCCACTTTTGTGTCATTCAGTGAAATAGGTAGAAAAATCAAAGATCAAATGGCTTCCATTGGCACTTGTCATGAGGCGGGAGGGCCCATCTTCACACTCCTTATGTCGAGGGATCCTGCATAAAGAAAAGGCGCCGATGGCGCCTTTTGCAAGTTTCGAGCCCTGTAATATTTTTGGGCACGAGCAACGGATGGGGCTTGCTCAAGCCTCGACAAAGCGCATGGAGAGATCCAGTGCCCGCACATGCTTGGTCAGCGCTCCCACCGAGATGAAGTCGATCCCGGTCGCGGCGTATCCGGCAAGGGTATCGAGGGTGACGTTGCCGGAGACTTCCAGCTTGGCTCTGCCCTGATTGAGGCGAACGGCTTCCTGCATCATGGGGATGTCGAAGTTGTCCAGCATCACGATGTCGGCCCGTGCGGCCAGGGCCTGCTCCAGCTCGGCCAGGGATTCGACCTCGACTTCCACCGGTTTGTCCGGATTGAGACGGCGCGCTTCGCTGATTGCTTCAGGGATGCCGCCGCAGGCGAGAATGTGGTTCTCCTTGATGAGGTAGGCATCAAACAGACCGATGCGGTGGTTTTTGCCGCCGCCGCAGGTGACCGCATACTTCTGGGCGCTGCGAAGGCCTGGCAGGGTCTTGCGGGTATCGAGCAGGCGGCAGTCAGTGCCTTCCAGCTCGGCTACATAACGGGCGGTCAGGGTGGCGACCCCGGAAAGGGTCTGCACGAAGTTCAGCGCATTGCGCTCGCCGGTCAGCAGCACGCGGGCGGGGCCATGGAGGCGGAACAGCTCCTGATTGGGGGCAAGGCGTTCACCATCTTGCACTTTCCACTCGACCTTCACTTCGCCACCGAGCTGGGCAAACACCTCGTCGACCCAGGGCTGGCCGCAGAAGACGCCCGCCTCGCGGGTGATGACTCGCGCGGTCGAGATGCGATCGGCCGGGATCAGCTGGGCCGTGATGTCGGCGCTGGCATCCGGTTGATCCAGCGCGGTGAGGGCATCGCCCAAGTCTTCGAGAAGTGCGGCGCGCACGGCGCGGCGGATGTCCTGTTGTAACATGCCTTATTCCTGCAAGGGTCTGAGAAGCAATTGCCTGTCTTTCTGGCGCAATTCCAGCCTGCCCAGGGCATTCATGCCCACCAGGATCTCCTCCCCGTCGGCAGCCGGATTGATAAAGACGGACAAATCGTACAGGGTCAGCGGACCCATCGCCAGACTTTCGATCCGGCCGGTTTCGACCTGGATCTCTCCGGCTGCCGTGTTGACACGGCTGCGGCCCGTGGCGACGAGGCCGAGCCGGGCGGCCACCTGGCTCGGTATGGTCACCCTGGTTGCTCCTGTGTCCAGCAGCAGTTGCACCGGCTGGTCGTTGATGGCACCCTCCAGACGATAATGGCCGCTGGCATCGGCCCTGAGCAGCAGATCGCCGCTGGCGGTCACCGACGGTTGTTCACGACCATGAAAGTAGAGGGTCAGCAGACCCAGCAGCGAGAGCCAGGCGAGCAGCCAGAGACGGCGTGCCATCGGGTGCATAGTGTGTCCCATATCGCGCGAGTGAATGGCTCAGCCTAACATAGCGTTATCCATGAATTCAGAGACTTGTTCCCAGTTTTCCCATCCCGCCAGAGGCACATCGCTTCCATTTGTGAGTCGAGCAGACGATGACACAACCCACAACCCTGTTTTCCATCGATCGAGAAGGATGGTGCGAGCAGGCCCGCAAGGTGCCTTCCCCCCATCACAATGAGAGGCTCAGCCCGGAGGATGTCTCCTTGCTGGTGATACACGGCATCAGCCTGCCCCCCGGGCAGTTTGGTGGCCCCTTTATCGACGATCTGTTTCTGGGGCGCCTCGATCCCGGTGCTCACCCCTATTTCGCCGGTATTCATCAACTGAGGGTCTCGGCCCACTGCCTGATCCGCCGCGATGGGGAACTGGTTCAGTACGTGCCTTTTGGCGCCAGGGCATGGCATGCGGGAGTCTCGAGCTGGGAGGGGAGGGAGGCGTGCAACGATTTTTCCATCGGGATCGAACTGGAAGGAACCGACGAGCTTCCTTACAGCGACAAGCAATACGAGGTGCTGTCGGACCTCAGCCGGGCGATTGTTCACCGTTATCCCGCCATCACGGCGGACCGTATTGTCGGCCACTGTGACATCGCGCCGGGCCGCAAGACGGATCCGGGTGACAGTTTCGAATGGCCCCGCTATCGGGAAAAGCTTCACTTTGAGTGAAAAATCTAAAAATTATTTTGTGTTTTTAGAATCAATGGCTTGCCTTGTCTAGCAAGCCATTTTTCATGCTGTTGAACAAATGTTATCGGTGAGCAAGCTCACAAATATTGGTCAGACCATTTTCTATGAGCTATATCATGATTCCGCGTTTTTACCCCTAAAGTGGCAACCGAGCTTCTTGATTCAGATCATCTTTTGGGTGGACTTTTTTCAAGCCCTCTGCTAATTTTCGCCCCAACCATAAAATTGGTAATACCAATTTAACAAAGTAGCCTCATGCCCTATATCAAGATAACTCAGCCCAAGCTGGCCGACGCCATTGTCGCCGAGCTGGAAAGCATGATTCTGGAAGGCAGCCTGCAGCCGGGCCAGAAGTTGCCGCCCGAGCGGGAACTCGCCATGCAGTTTCAGGTGTCGCGCCCTTCCTTGCGCGAAGCCATCCAGCGCCTGGAAGCGAGAGGACTCTTGTATCGTCGTCAGGGCGGTGGCACTTACGTACAAAATGCCCTGAGCAAGGGGATCGCCGACCCTCTGTTCGAACTGCTCAGCACTCACCCGGAAGCCCAGTACGACCTGCTGGAGTTTCGTCACGCGCTGGAAGGCATCTGTGCCTACTATGCTGCGCTGCGGGGCACCGAGGCTGATTTCGAACGGATTCGCCTGGCGCAAGCCGCCATCGAAGAAGCCGGCCAGCAAGGCTCGCTGGTGGTCGAATCGGCCGCCGTGACCCAGTTCTATCTGGCCGTGGCCGAGGCCTCCCACAACGTGGTGCTGCTGCACCTGTTGCGGGCCATGGGCCCCATGCTCGAGCAGAACATTTTACGCAATAACGAAATTTTGAATCGCCGTCCGGGAGTGGTCGCCAAGATCCGTCGCCATCGTGCGAGCCTGATCGAGGCTATCCTGTCGGGGGCTCCGGAGCGGGCCAGGGCTGCTTGTCATGAGCACCTGGCCTTTATCGAGGACACCTTGTTGGATATGCAGAGGGAAGACAGCCGGATCCAGCGATCCATGCGTCGGATCCGTCAGCAGGAAAACTAATCCCACAAGGCTTTCTTAATTGTCGAATGCTTGCGCCCTTCGCCGTGCAATGCCGTGCAATCACAACAACATAGGAACCAGCCATGTCTGATATCCTGAAGAACGATGTGGACCCGATAGAAACGCTGGAGTGGCTTGCCTCTCTGGAATCCCTGCTGCGTGAAGAGGGTCCGCAACGCGCTCAGTTCATCCTTGAACAGTTGGCCGAGAAAGCCCGCGCAAGCGGTGTGGACGTGGCTGCCAAGGCAAACCGCGACTACATCAACACCATCCCGTCCAGCGACGAGCCGGCTTACCCGGGCGACCTGGAAATGGAACGCCGCATTCGCGCCATCATCCGCTGGAACGCCATGATGATCGTGCTGCGCGCTTCCAAGAAAGATCTGGACCTGGGTGGTCACATGTCTTCCTTCGCTTCTTCCGCGACCATCTATGAAGTCTGCTACAACCACTTCTTCCGTGCCCGCAACGAGAAGGACGGTGGCGATCTGGTCTACTTCCAGGGTCACATCTCCCCGGGCATCTACGCCCGCGCATTCGCCGAAGGTCGCCTGACCGAAGAGCAGCTGGACAACTTCCGTCAGGAAGTGGATGGCAAGGGTATCCCTTCCTACCCGCACCCGAAACTGATGCCGGAATTCTGGCAGTTCCCGACCGTTTCCATGGGTCTGGGCCCCATCGCCGCCATCTATCAGGCGCGTTTCCTGAAGTACCTGACCGACCGTGGCATCAAGGATTGCTCCGAGCAGACCGTTTACGCCTTCCTGGGTGACGGCGAGATGGACGAGCCGGAAGCCAAGGGTGCCCTGACTGTTGCCGTGCGTGAAAAGCTCGACAACCTGGTGTTCGTGGTCAACTGCAACCTGCAGCGTCTGGATGGTCCGGTTGTCGGCAACGGCAAGGTCATCAACGAGCTGGAAGGTCTGTTCGCCGGCGCTGGCTGGGACGTGACCAAGGTCATCTGGGGTCGCAAGTGGGATGAGCTGCTGAAGAAAGACACTTCCGGCAAGCTGATCCAGCTGATGAACGAGACCGTGGATGGTGACTACCAGACCATGAAGTCCCGTGACGGTGCCTACGTGCGCGAGCACTTCTTCAACCGTTACCCGGAAACCGCCGCGCTGGTCAAAGACATGACCGACGAGGAGATCTTCGCCCTGAACCGCGGTGGTCACGACCCCCGCAAACTGTTCGCCGCCTTCTCCAAAGCTGCACAGACCAAGGGCAAGCCGACCGTGATCCTGGCCAAGACCATCAAGGGCTATGGCATGGGCGAAGCGGCCGAAGGCAAGAACATCGCTCACCAGGTCAAGAAGATGGATCTGGGCTCCGTGCGTCACCTGCGCGATCGTTTCAACCTGCCGGTCACCGACGAGCAGCTGGAAAACCTGCCGTACCTGAAGATCGAAGAGGGTACCGAAGAGCACAAGTACCTGCACGCCCGCCGTGCCGCACTGAAGGGCTATGTACCGACCCGTCTGCGCGAGAGCACCACCAAGCTGGAAATCCCGGCGCTGGATGCCTTCGGTCCGCTGCTGGGTGAACAGGCGCGCGAAATCTCCACCACCATGGCGTTCGTGCGTTCCCTGAACGTGATGCTGAAAGACAAGTCCATCGGCAAGCGCATCGTCCCGATCCTGGCTGACGAAGCCCGTACCTTTGGTATGGAAGGTCTGTTCCGCCAGATCGGTATCTACAGCCCGCACGGTCAGCAGTACACCCCGCAAGACCGCGACATCGTCTCCTACTACAAGGAAGACAAGCAGGGTCAGGTTCTGCAAGACGGTATCAACGAGCTGGGCGCCATGTCCTCCTGGCTGGCTGCTGCCACCTCTTACAGCACCAACGACTGCCCGATGATCCCGTTCTACATCTACTACTCCATGTTCGGCTTCCAGCGGATCGGCGACATGGCGTGGGCAGCCGGTGACCAGCAAGCCCGTGGCTTCCTGCTGGGCGCGACCTCCGGTCGTACCACTCTTAACGGAGAGGGCTTGCAGCACGAAGATGGTCACAGCCACATCCTGGCCAACACCATCCCGAACTGCATCTCCTACGACCCGTCCTACGCCTATGAAGTGGCAGTGATCGTACAGGACGGCCTGCGCCGCATGTACGGTGAGAACCCGGAGAACGTGTTCTACTACATCACTACCCTGAACGAGAACTATGCCATGCCGGCCATGCCGGAAGGCGCCGAGGAAGGCATCCGCAAGGGTATCTACAAGCTGGAAACCGTGGCCGGCACCAAGGCTAAGGTACAGCTGCTGGGTTGTGGTTCCATCCTGGGTCACGTGCGTACTGCCGCCCAGATCCTGGCCAGCGAGTACGGCGTGGGTTCCGACGTGTTCAGCGTCACCTCCTTCAACGAACTGGCTCGTGACGGTCAGGACGCGGATCGCTGGAACATGCTGCACCCGACCGCCGAAGCGCGTGTGCCCTACATCGCTCAGGTACTGGGCAGCGAAGCCACCATCGCTGCGACTGACTACATGAAGTCCTTCGCCGATCAGGTGCGTGCCTTCGTTCCGACCGAGAACTACCGTGTACTGGGTACCGACGGTTACGGCCGCTCCGACAGCCGTGCCAACCTGCGTCGTCACTTCGAAGTGAACGAGTTCTACGTAGTGGTTGCTGCCCTGACCGAACTGGCCAAGCGCGGCGAGGTAGACAAGCAGGTTGTGGCCGAAGCCATCGCCAAGTACGGCATCGATGCCGACAAGGTCAACCCGCTGTACGCGTAAGAGGATTGAGTGTCGCGCCGGGTATCCGGCGCGACCTTGCCTGGGTTTAAACGGATAACGCGGGATGCGCGTGGTGATGCTCAGGCTGCCACGCGGATGCACGCAAGAGGATAAAGCGCAATGTCCAAACAGATTATGGTGCCGGATATCGGTGCTGATGAAGTTGAAGTCACCGAGATCATGGTGGCCGTGGGTGACAAGGTCGAACTGGACCAGTCCCTGATCGCCGTGGAAGGTGACAAGGCCTCCATGGAAGTCCCGGCACCCGCCGCCGGTATCGTCAAAGAGATCCTGATCAAGGTGGGCGACAAGGTTGCCACCGGTTCCCAGATCATGGTCTTCGAAGCCGAGGGTGCTGCCGCACCGGCTCCGGTCCAGGCTGCTGCCCCGGTTGCTGCCGCGCCGGCCGCCGCTCCTGCTGCTGCCGCTCGCCAGGACGTCAACGTGCCGGACATCGGTGGTGACGAAGTCGAAGTGACTGAGATCATGGTTGCCGTGGGTGACATGGTTGAAGCCGACCAGTCCATCATCGCCGTGGAAGGTGACAAGGCCTCCATGGAAGTACCGGCACCGTTCGCCGGCCGCGTGGTCGAGATCAAGGTCGCCGCCGGCGCCAAGGTTTCTACCGGCTCCCTGGTGATGGTCTTCGAAGTGGCGGGCGCTGCCCCGGCCGCTGTTGCCGCGCCGGCTCCTGCTGCTGCCCCCGTGGCTGCCGCTGCTCCGGTTGCCGCCGGTGCCAAGGACGTCAACGTGCCGGACATCGGCGGTGACGAAGTGGAAGTGACCGAAATCATGGTCGCCGTGGGTGACAAGGTTGAAGCCGACCAGTCCCTGATCACCGTGGAAGGCGACAAGGCCTCCATGGAAGTGCCTGCGCCGTTCGCTGGCGTGGTCAAGGAGATCAAGGTGAAGGCGGGTGACAAGGTCTCCACCGGTTCCCTGATCATGGTATTCGAAGTGGCGGGTGCCGCTCCGGCTGCCGTGGCTGCTCCGGCTCCTGCCGCAGCGCCCGTTGCTGCCGCGCCGGCTGCCGCCGCTCCTGCGCCGGTTGCCCAGGCTGCTGCCGCCTCCGATTTCGTCGCCAACGACGCCTACGTCCACGCCTCCCCGGCAGTACGCCGTCTGGCGCGCGAGTTCGGTGTCAACCTGGCCAAGGTGAAAGCCTCCGGTCGCAAGGGTCGCATCGTCAAAGAAGACGTGCAGGCTTACGTGAAGGATGCGGTCAAGCGCGCCGAGTCCGCTCCGGCTGCCGGCACCGGCACTGGCAACGGCATGAGCGTCGTGGCCTGGCCGAAGGTTGATTTCAGCAAGTTCGGCCCGGTCGAAGAGCTGGAACTGACCCGTATCCAGAAGATCTCCGGTCCTGCCCTGCACCGCAACTGGGCCATGATCCCCCACGTCACCCAGTTCGACGAAGCCGATACCACGGATCTGGAAGCGTTCCGCAAAGAGCAGAACATCCTGGCCGAGAAGCAGAAGCTGGACGTGAAGATCACCCCGCTGGTGTTCATCCTGAAGGCGGCCGCCAAGGCCCTGGAAGCCCATCCGCGCTTCTGCAGCGCCCTGTCCGAAGACGGCAGCAAGCTGATCATGAAGAAGTACATCCACATCGGTGTGGCGGTGGATACCCCCAACGGCCTGGTGGTTCCGGTGGTTCGCGACGTCAACAAGAAGGGCATCCACGAGTTGTCCCGCGATCTGGCCGAGATCTCCAAGAAGGCCCGTGCCGGCAAGCTGACCGCTGCCGACATGCAGGGCGGTTGCTTCACCATCTCCAGCCTGGGTGGCATCGGCGGTACCAGCTTTACCCCGATCGTCAACGCGCCGGAAGTGGCCATCCTGGGCGTCTCCAAGTCCGAGATGAAGCCGAAGTGGAACGGTAAAGAGTTCGTGCCGCGTCTGATGTTGCCGCTGGCTCTGAGCTACGACCACCGCGTCATCGATGGCGCCGACGGTGCCCGTTTCATCACCACCCTGAGTGGTGTGTTGTCCGACATTCGTCGACTGGTCCTGTAAGTGAGAGGGCGGGCCCAGAGCCCGCCCTTTTTGCTTCTCATTTCGTTAACAGGATTGTAAACTTGCCCCGTTTTTTTCACGGCTGCAGCGGCCTTGTTTGGCATAAGACTGTGCTGTCCGGGGATATAAGAACGACAAAGAGGTCATGATGAGTAAAGAAATCAAAACCCAGGTCGTAGTACTGGGTGCTGGCCCTGCCGGTTATTCCGCTGCCTTCCGTGCGGCTGACTTGGGTCTGGATACCATTATCGTCGAGCGTTACTCCACCCTGGGTGGCGTCTGTCTGAACGTGGGTTGCATCCCGTCCAAGGCACTGCTGCACGTCGCCAAAGTCATTGAAGAAGCCAAGGCGCTGGCCGAGCACGGCATCGTCTTCGGTGCCCCGCAGACCGACATCGACAAGGTGCGTCTGTGGAAAGAGAAGGTCATCAACCAGCTGACCGGCGGTCTGGCTGGCATGGCCAAGATGCGTAAAGTCCAGGTCGTGAACGGCTTTGGCAAGTTCACCGGCCCGAACACCCTGGAAGTGGAAGGCGCCGACGGCAAGACCACCGTCACCTTCGACAACGCCATCATCGCTGCCGGTTCCCGTCCGGTGAAGCTGCCGTTCATCCCCCATGACGACCCCCGCGTATGGGACTCTACCGATGCGCTGGAGCTGACGACCGTTCCTGGCAAGCTGCTGGTCATCGGTGGCGGCATCATCGGTCTGGAGATGGGGACCGTGTACTCCTCCCTGGGTTCCGAGATCGACGTGGTGGAATTTGCCGACCAGCTGGTACCGGCTGCCGACAAAGACATCGTCAAGATCTACACCAAGCGCGTTGCCAAGAAATTCAACATCATGCTGGAGACCAAGGTCACCGCCGTTGAAGCCCGTGAAGACGGCCTGTACGTCTCCTACGAAGGCAAGCACGCCCCGGCCGAGCCGGTTCGCTACGACAACGTGCTGGTTGCCGTAGGCCGTGTACCGAATGGCAAGATGCTGGATGCCGAGAAGGCCGGTGTTGCCGTCAACGAGCGCGGTTTCATCGAAGTCGACAAGCAGCTGCGTACCAACGTGGCCCACATCCACGCCATCGGCGACATCGTCGGTCAGCCCATGCTGGCCCACAAGGGTGTACACGAAGGCCACGTGGCGGCCGAAGTCATCGCCGGCAAGAAGCACTACTTCGACCCGAAAGTGATTCCGTCCATCGCCTATACCGAGCCGGAGATGGCCTGGGTGGGTCTGACCGAGAAGGAAGCCAAGCAACAGGGTCTGAACTTCGAAGTCGCCACCTTCCCGTGGGCTGCTTCCGGTCGCGCCATCGCGTCCGACTGCTCCGACGGCATGACCAAGCTGATCTTCGACAAGGAGAGCGGCCGCGTCATCGGTGGTGCCATCGTGGGCACCAACGGCGGTGAACTGCTGGGTGAAATCGGTCTGGCCATCGAGATGGGTGCCGACGCCGAAGACATCGCGCTGACCATCCACGCTCACCCGACTCTGCACGAGTCCGTGGGTCTGGCTGCCGAAGTGTTCGAAGGCTCCATCACCGACCTGCCGAACGCCAAGGCCAAGAAGAAAAAATAATCTTCTGCCCGTTTCATAAGAAAAGCCGCTCCATGGAGCGGCTTTTTGTTGTCTGTCTTTCGGCACCCTGCGGTCAGCAGCGCCCCTTCTTGGCCTGTCCCGGTCGGCAGAATGTACCGTAGCCTCCGCGATCCCCATCACTGACCCGGATCCGGGTATCGTCCACGCTCACATCGGCCCCGTGCACCCGCACGGGCCCGCTGCTGCAGGCACTGAGCAGCCCCCCCCAGCACTATCATCACGACCAGCTTACCCATCATCCCTCCTCGCGTTTTCCTGATTATGAGGTATGTGGCAGGGCGGTGGGAGGCGGTGTATCCCCCGTGCGTCACGGCTTGCCGTGGTCATGAAGAAGGGCGCCGAAGCGCCCTGGTGCGGGTCAGGAAGAGGTGCCGGACGCTCAGAGGCGGAAGTTGCCGACCAGCTTGTCGAGCTCACCGGAGAGGTGCTGCAGGTTGCGGCTCGACTCGGTCAGGTGATGGGCGATGTCGGCGGTCTCCATGGTGAGCTGGTTGATGTCCTCCACGTTGCGGTTGAGTTCGCCCACCACGCTCGACTGCTCTTCGGTGGCGGTGGCGACCTGGATGTTCATGTCGCTGATCTGGGTGATGTGTCCGGTGATCTGGTCGAGGGCGCCGTTGGCCTCGTCGGCCTGGGTCACCACCCGCAGGCTCTGGTTGCGGCCCTGGGCCATGGCGCTGACGGCACGGGCGCTCTGCTCCTGGAGGCTGTTGATCATGCCCTGGATCTCGGCGGTGGAGGCGGCGGAGCGGCTGGCGAGGTTGCGCACCTCGTCGGCCACCACGGCGAAGCCACGGCCCTGCTCGCCGGCGCGGGCGGCCTCGATGGCGGCGTTGAGGGCCAGCAGGTTGGTCTGCTCCGAGATGCTGCGGATGGTGTCGAGGATGCTGCCGATGGAGTCGGTCTGGCTCGCCAGGGACTCGATGACCCCGGCGACCTGTTCGATTTCACCGGAGAGGCCGACGATGCCGTGACGGGCCTGGGCGACGACCTGGGCCCCCGCATCGGCCTGCTCGTTGGCCTGCTTGGCGACGTCGGCTGCCAGGGATGCATTGCCGGCGATCTCGGTGACGGTGGCCCCCATCTCGTGGATGGCGGTGGCGACCTGGACGGTGCGATCCCGCTGGGCGGTGCAGTTGTGCTGGGTGAGCTGGGCCTTGGCGGCCACCTCGCTGGCGGTGGCGGCTACCTGGCGGGAGTTGCTCGCCACCTGCACGATGGCCCCGTGGATCCGGGTCACGAACTGGTTGAAGCTGTGGGCAATCTCGGCCAGCTCGTCCTTGCCGGTGAGACTGGCGCGGCTGTCGAGGGCGAGGTGGCGGGCCACCTCGCCAATATGGGATTGCAGGAAGGAGACCCGGCGGCGCAGCCCGATGAGGATGAGGGTCGAGACGAGCAGCGAGATGGCGATGGCGATGATGGCGATCATCTGGGTACGACCGCTGTCATAGCTGTTTTCGCTCAGGTCGTTGCGATGCTGGGCCTGACCTATCAACCCGTCGAGCAGCTCATTGGCGCCTTTGCGCATGACCCCGTAGCTCTGGCTGTAGCGATCCCGGTAGATGGCGCGTGCCTCGTCCATCTTGTTGTCAGAGAGCGCCTGCAACATGGGGGTCAGCTCCTCCCGCTCCACCCGGGTGAATTGATCGAGCAGGGTCTGGGCCCTAGCCCGGGCGTCCGGATCGACCTGGGCCTTGACGGCCTGCTCCATGGCCTGGCGCATCTCGGGAATGTCTTCCTCGCGGGTCTCCTTGACCCGGGTCAGCACCCCCTTTTCGTCGCGCAGGGAGGTGTCCTGCAGCAGCATCATGTCGATGCCGACGCGCATGCGCGGGATGCGGGAGGCCACTTCCGCCATGGCCCGCATGGGGGTGGCGGTATTCTGGAACAGCTCTTCGGCCTGCTGCCTGATGTTGTCCATGCTGCGCAGACTGGCGGCGCCAACCAGCAACAGGGCGAGACAGGGCACGGTGACGGCCAGGATCAGTTGGGTTTTGAGGGTGAGGTTGCCTGCCAGCATGTTGACTCCTTGGTGTGTTGCTGTGTCGCTACTGTAGCGGCTTGTCATGACGGTTCGCCGTCATGGGGGTCGGTATTCCCTGTCGACCCGTTGAAAAAAGGGCGCCGCAGCGCCCTTTCATCTTATAACCGGAAGTTGCCGACCAGCTTGTCGAGCTCGCCGGAGAGCTGTTGCAGGCTGCGGCTGGACTCGGTCAACTGGTGGGCGATATCGGCGGTCTCCATGGTGAGCTGGTTGATGTCCTCCACGTTGCGGTTGATCTCCCCGACCACGCTGGACTGCTCTTCGGTGGCGGTGGCGACCTGGATGTTCATGTCGCTGATCTGGGTGATGTGCCCGGTGATCTGGTCGAGGGCGCCGTTGGCCTCGTCGGCCTGGGTCACCACCCGCAGGCTCTGGTTGCGGCCCTGGGCCATGGCGCTGACGGCGCGGGCGCTCTGCTCCTGGAGGCTGTTGATCATGCCCTGGATCTCGGCGGTGGAAGCGGCGGAGCGGCTGGCGAGGTTGCGCACCTCGTCGGCCACCACGGCGAAGCCACGGCCCTGCTCGCCGGCGCGGGCGGCCTCGATGGCGGCGTTGAGGGCCAGCAGGTTGGTCTGCTCCGAGATGCTGCGGATGGTGTCGAGGATGCTGCCGATGGAGTCGGTCTGGCTCGCCAGAGACTCGATGACCCCGGCCACCTGTTCGATTTCACCGGAGAGGCCGACGATGCCGTGGCGGGCCTGGGCGACGACCTGGGCCCCTGCATCGGCCTGCTCGTTGGCCTGCTTGGCGACGTCGGCGGCGAGAGACGCATTGCCGGCGATCTCGCTGACGGTGGCTCCCATCTCGTGGATGGCGGTAGCGACCTGGACGGTGCGATCCCGCTGGGCGGTGCAGTTGTGCTGGGTGAGCTGGGCCTTGGCGGCCACCTCGTTGGCGGTGGCGGCGAGCTGGCGGGAGTTGCTCGCCACCTGTTCGATGGAGCCGTGGATCTTGGCGACAAAGTTGTTGAAGCCGGTCGCCACTTGGGCCAGTTCGTCACGGCCATCGACCTTGAGGCGATGGGTGAGGTCGCCATCACCGCTGCCGAGTTCGCGGAACAGGCGGGCCAGTTCGTTGAGGGGGCGGCTCACGGAGCCCGCCAGGAGAACGCCGAGCAGCCCCATGCCGACGGCGATGGCCAGGCTGACCAGCACCATGTGCAGGCGCGCTCTGTCCAGTTCGGCATAAATTTCGGCCTCCGGCACCTGGGCCACCAGATACCAGTCGAGCAGGGGGATGTAGCTGCTGGCCAGGATCACGGGCTGGCCGTCGACCTCGGCATGGGTGGCGGCAAAGGGCTGCTTGTTGAGCAGGTTGGTGCTACTGCCGCTGGCCAGCTGGGTCAGGTTGTCCCGATCGATGCGGGCGGCGTCGGGGTGCAGCTTCACCTTGCCGCTGCCGTCTGTCATGAAGACGAAGCCGCTGTCGCCGATGCGGAAGTTGGCGAGCATGCTGACCATGCTGTCGAGGGATTTGGCGAGGCCGGCGAGGCCGCGTCCGTCGAGTTGCTGGAAGTTGACGAACAGTTTCACCTCGCCGTTGCTCTCCCGAAAGATGCTAAGCATCAGATCCTGGCGGCTCTTGGTGTAGTCATAGAACCAGTTGTCCTGCTCGTGGTTCAGGATGCGCAGAAAACCGTCCTGGTTGTAGTAGGCGGCACTCTGACGATCGGCGAAGGAGGCGGTGACCAGACCATACTGGCTCGTCATGTCCTTGAGCTGGTTGATGAGGATGGACTCCTGCTCCTTGGGCATGCCGCGCTCGACCCAGTCCAGCACGAAGCGGTCGTTGGCAAGCTGTCTGGCGGCATTGGCGACCGAGGTGAGATCCTTTTCGATCTCCTTGCCGATGCGCTGGGTCAGGTTGGGCAGCTCCTGCTCGAACATGCGGCCCTCGATCAGCTGCTGGGCAGAACGCTGGCTGAAATAGCCCACCAGCAGGCAGGAGAGGGCCACGGCGAGGATGACGGTGGCCAAAATTTTCTGTTTCAGTGTCAGGCTTGCGAACATAAGGGTGACTCGGAAGTGTGAACCAGGGTTGAACTCATAATAGCGGCTGATTTGGCGCGCTCTTGAGGCGGCGGGGGCGTTTATTGTCGATTAACGTTTGCGCTCACACCCGGATTGGACTGGATTGGCGCCCGATTTTGCCAAGACATCGTCGCAAGCGGGGCGACCCCTCGCCAGCACCCCGGCTTGCGGTTAAAGTGCTTGCACTTATAGTAGGCTGCACCTGACTGGCGGCCTGCCCGCTCGACTCGCACCGGATTTATGGACTCTCATATGCGCATCTTTCATCGGGGATGGACCCACCTGCTCGTGCTCCTGCTGGCGACCCTGCCGTTCATGGCGGCGGCCGGAGCCAATGATCCCGCGCCTTCGGCCAGAAACCCGGGGGCAACCAAGATGGATCGTCCGAGGATCGCCCTGGTACTGAGCGGCGGCGGGGCCAAGGGGTCGGCCCATATCGGGGTGCTCAAGGTGCTGGAGGCAAAGCACATCCCGGTGGACATCATCGTCGGGACCAGCATGGGCTCCTATGTGGCGGGCATGTATGCCATGGGGCTCAGCGCCGAGGAGGTGGAGCGCACGACGCTGGCCATCGACTGGAACAAGGGCTATCAGGACAAGGTGGGGCGCGACGAGCTCTCCCTACGCAAGAAGCAGCAGACCGAGAAGTACCAGCTGCGCACCGACATCGGGGTCAACGGTGACCAGACCCAGCTACCGGACGGCTTCTTCCAGGGGCAGTCCATGGCCAGCCTGCTGCGCCACGCCACCTCCAACCTGCCGGCGCAAAAGAGCTTCGACAACCTGCCTATCCCCTATCGCGCGGTGGCGACCGACATGGAGACGGTGACCCCCTTCGTGCTGGATCACGGCAGCCTCGCCAAGGCGATGCAGGCCTCCATGTCCATTCCCGGTGCCCTCAAGCCGGTGGAGTGGGACGGCCGCATCCTGGCCGACGGTGGCACGGTCAACAACATGCCGGTGGACGTGGCCAAGGCCATGGGGGCCGACGTGGTGATCGCGGTGGACATCAGCGCCAAGCTGCGTACCCGGGAGTCCCTCAAGTCGGGATTGGCCATGATCGATCAGCTCACCACCTACATGACCCAGGTGGGGACCGAAAAGCAGAAGGCGCTGCTCGGCCCCAGGGACATCCTGCTGACCCCCGAGTTCGGCAACATGGGGATCGCCGACTTCGCCCTGATGCCGGAGGGGATCAAGATCGGGGAGGCGGTCGCCAACAGTGCAGCGGCCCGGCTCGATGCGCTCTCTCTCTCGCCCGCCGCCTACGCCGACTATCGCAACGGCAAGCTGAGCCGGCGCGCCGAGCGCAGTGGCCAGCCCGCCTACTACATCGACAAGGTGGAGATCATCAACAAGTCGCGCCTCTCCGACGACACGGTGCGGGCCATGCTGAACGTGCGTCCGGACAAGGTGCAGACCTACGAGAGCCTGGAGGCGGGGATCCGTCGCCTCTACGCCCTGGAGTCGTTCGATCGCATCACCTACGAGGTGGAGGAGCGGGACGGGGAGAACGTGCTGGTGGTGGACGCCAGCGAGAAGAACTGGGGGCCGGGTTATCTCAACTTCCAGCTCGGTTTCTCCGATGACTTCGAGAGCAGCTCCAACTACAACGTCGGCATGTCCTACACCCTGACCAACGTCAACGACTGGGGCGGCGAGTGGCTGACCGAGGCGTCCCTCGGGACCGCCAAGCACCTCAAGACCGACTTCTACACCCCGCTGGAGCCCTCCCAGACCTACTTCGGCGAGACGAGCCTGGCCTACGACAAGACCCAGCGACGCGTCTTCTTCCCAGAAGAGAGCAGGTCGTCGTCCGGGGTTAGCTATCTGGACTCCGAGTACAGCTTCACCAGCGTGGATCTCGCCGTCGGCTGGAATCGCCAGCCCTGGAGCCGCTTCTCCCTTGGGCTGGAGGGCAAGATCGGCAGCGTGGAGATCCAGAACCTCACCAACGCGGATGCCGATGCCTCCGCCTGGGGACCCTACATCCGCTTCGAGCACGACACCCTCGACAGCCGCTACTTCCCCTATCAGGGGGTCTACTGGGACATCAAGGGTGGCTACTCCTACGTCGATCTCGACCCCGCGGACGCGCCCTCCGAGCAGGCCGAGGGGGTGAATTACCGGCTGGTGATGATCAAGCCCTGGTCCTGGGACAGACACAGCCTCAACCTGATGCTGGAAGGGGGCGGCTCAAGCTCCCAGGAGACGGTACCACTGTTCGTGCAGGATCTGGGCGGGCTGTTCCGCATGTCCGGCTTCCAGCATTACCAGTTGAGCGGTCGCTACAGCCTGTTCGGCGGATTGCGCTACATCTACCGGGTGGCGGACAACGACTTCGGTGCCTTCAAGGCGCCCCTGTTCCTCGGGGGCTCCCTCGAGCAAGGGGGGGTCTGGGACAAGGGAGAGGACATCAGCATCGAATCCTCCTATACCTCGGGTTCCCTCTATATGGGGGTGGAGAGTTTCCTCGGTCCCATCTTCCTCGGCTATGGCGTGGCGGAGGAGGGGCACGACATGTTCTATCTGCAATTGGGCACTACGTTCCAATAAGGGCGAAATGCTGCCTTTTTGTTAACTCACCTTGGGTGGGCGGCTTGTCACTCTAAAAAAACCTAATGGGTTTATATGGTTATGCTGGTTTGATGAATAACTGCACAGGGTTTGGATTTTAATTAGTCGTTAAAACTTATATAGTGGGGGGCACCCTACGGGTGTCCCGCAAGGACGATCGCCGCGAGCTTGGGCGAACCCCAAAAAAAAGACCAAAGAGGAATTAGTCGTGCTTGAAACATACCGTAAACACGTCGCAGAACGTGCCGCCGAAGGCGTGGTTGCCAAACCTCTGGACGCAGAGCAGGTCGCCGCCCTGGTTGAGCTGATCAAGAATCCGCCCGCCGGCGAACAGGACTTTCTGAAAGAACTGTTGTCCTCCCGCATTCCCCCGGGTGTTGATGAAGCGGCCTATGTCAAAGCCGGCTTCCTCACCGCCGTCGCCAAGGGCGAGGCCCATTCCCCCATCCTGACTGCCGCCGAAGCCGTCGAGCTGCTCGGTACCATGCAGGGTGGTTACAACATTCAGCCGCTGATCGACCTGCTGGACGATGCGACCCTGGCTCCTCTTGCCGCCAAGGGCCTCTCCCACACCCTGCTGATGTTCGACTCCTTCCACGACGTGGAAGAGAAGGCCAAGGCGGGCAATGCCCACGCCAAGCAGGTGCTGCAATCCTGGGCCGACGCCGAGTGGTTCCTGAACCGCCCGGCCCTGGCCGAGAAGATCACCGTCACCGTGTTCAAGGTGACCGGCGAAACCAACACCGATGATCTGTCGCCGGCGCCGGACGCCTGGTCCCGCCCGGACATTCCGCTGCACGCCCTGGCGATGCTGAAGAACGCCCGTCCCGGCATCACCCCGGACAAGGATGGCGTCATCGGCCCCATCAAGACCATTGATTCCCTGAAAGAGAAAGGTTTCCCGCTGGCTTACGTGGGTGACGTGGTTGGTACCGGCTCTTCCCGTAAATCCGCCACCAACTCCGTGCTCTGGTTCATGGGCGACGACATTCCGTTCGTGCCGAACAAGCGTGCCGGCGGCGTCTGCCTCGGTGGCAAGATTGCCCCGATCTTCTTCAACACCATGGAAGATGCCGGCGCCCTGCCCATCGAAGTGGACGTCTCCAAGCTGGAAATGGGCGATGTCATCGACATCTTCCCCTATGAGGGCAAGATCACCCGCCACGGCACCGACGAGGTGCTGGCCCGGTTTGAACTGAAGACCGAGGTGCTGATCGACGAAGTGCGCGCCGGTGGCCGCATTCCGCTGATCATCGGCCGCGGCCTGACCGACAAGGCCCGCGAAGCGCTGGGTCTGCCGTTCTCCACCGTGTTCCGTCGTCCGCAGCCTGTCGCCGACACCGGCAAGGGCTTCACCCTGGCCCAGAAGATGGTGGGCAAGGCGTGCGGCGTGAAGGGCATTCGCCCGGGCACCTACTGCGAACCCAAGATGACCACGGTCGGCTCCCAGGACACCACGGGCCCCATGACCCGCGACGAGCTGAAAGACCTGGCCTGCCTCGGTTTCTCTGCCGATCTGACCATGCAGTCCTTCTGCCACACCGCCGCTTATCCCAAGCCCATCGACGTGCAGACCCACCACACCCTGCCGGACTTCATCATGAACCGCGGCGGTGTGAGCTTGCGTCCAGGCGACGGCGTCATCCACTCCTGGCTGAACCGCATGCTGCTGCCGGATACCGTGGGTACCGGTGGTGACTCCCACACCCGTTTCCCCATCGGCATCTCCTTCCCGGCGGGCTCCGGCCTCGTGGCCTTCGCCGCCGCCACCGGCGTGATGCCGCTGGACATGCCGGAATCCGTGCTGGTGCGCTTCAAGGGCGAGCTGCAGCCGGGCATCACCCTGCGTGATCTGGTCCATGCCATCCCCTACGCCGCCATCCAGAAAGGGCTGCTGACCGTCGAGAAAGCGGGCAAGAAGAACATCTTCTCCGGCCGCATCCTCGAGATCGAAGGTCTGCCGACCCTGAAGGTAGAGCAGGCGTTCGAGCTGGCGGACGCCAGCGCCGAGCGTTCCGCTGCCGGTTGCACCATCAAGCTGGATAAAGAGCCGATCATCGAGTATCTGAAGTCCAACATCGTGATGCTGAAGTGGATGCTCTCCGAAGGCTACGGCGACGTGCGCACCATCACCCGCCGCATCAAGGGGATGGAAGAGTGGCTGGCCAACCCGGTGCTGATGGAGGCGGACAAGGACGCCGAGTACGCCGAAATCATCGAGATCGATCTGGCCACCATCAAGGAGCCGATCCTGTGCGCGCCGAACGATCCGGACGATGCCCGTCTGCTGAGCGACGTGGCAGGCGACAAGATCGACGAGGTGTTCATCGGTTCCTGCATGACCAACATCGGCCACTTCCGCGCCGCCGGCAAACTGCTCGAGAAGTATCAGGGCGAGCTGCCGACCCGCATGTGGATCGCCCCGCCCACCAAGATGGACAAGGATCAGCTGACCGAAGAGGGCTACTACGGCATCTTCGGTCGCGTCGGTGCCCGCATCGAGATCCCCGGCTGTTCCCTCTGCATGGGCAACCAGGCGCGGGTAGCGGAAGGGGCCTCCGTGGTCTCCACCTCCACCCGCAACTTCCCGAACCGTCTGGGCAAGGGGGCCAACGTCTATCTGGCCTCTGCGGAGCTGGCCGCGGTTGCCGCCATCATCGGCAAGATCCCGACCGTGGAAGAGTATCTGCAGTATGCCAAGGCGCTGGACGCCACTGCGGCCGACACCTACCGCTACCTGAACTTCAACGAGATCGCCTCCTACACCAAGAAGGCCGATGCGGTGATCCTGCAGCAAGCGGTCTGAGACTCGCCGGTCTGACCACTGAAAATAACAATGCCGCGTCTCGACGCGGCATTTTCCATTTCAGGGGGCTGCGCGATAATGACCCGCCATGCCCAGCAACGGCGTCGTCGATTTGCCTGGTACGCGCGTTGCGCTTTCGTTGTCTGGCCATGATGGCCCCACCGTTTCCTGGTGGGCACTTTTATATCGCGGTACCTGCGAAGCGGGCCCGCGCATTGCGGCGTGGTTGCTATGTTTCTGTTCCGGATTGATCTGGCCCGCATGAAGTGGCGCCTTGGTTGTGCCCTGCTGGTGTTGGCCCTGCCCCTGATGGTGGGAGGGTGGATGGTGCACGACAGCTACGAGCAGGAGCTGAAGAACGATGCCAGTGCGTCAGCCAGCAAGGCCAGAACCTTGCTGGAGCGCATGCTGGATCAGGCCGAGCGGGCCAACCTCGAGGTATTGCCGCTGGCCGGTCGACCTTGCAGCGACAACCTGTTGCTGCTGCGCAAGCGGGTGGCGCTGGAGCCGTTCCTGCGCTCCATCAATCTGGTGCGACAGGGGATCATCAACTGCACCTCGCTGTTCGGGCCTGCCAGGGAAGTGGATGACGGCTCCCGCTACACGGATCGCAAGTTGCTGCTGATGAGCGGCAACCTGGTGCGCAAGAATCACCCCTTGCTGGTGGTGCGTCAGGAGCGGGGGCGTGATGCGGCACTGAGCGCCATTGACAGCAGCCAGCTCAGTTTCATGCTCACCCTGAGCAGCGATCCCAGCGAGCTGTTCTTGCAGGTGGGGTCCGCCTGGCTCGATGAGTCCGGCCACTTCCAAAGCGATCCGCCGAAACTGCACAGCAAGTTTGCCCTGATACTCGCCTCCCAGCGTTACCCCTTCACCATCCACGCCGGTTATGCCATGCCGATCTACTGGCGTGCCCTGTGGGAGGCTCGCCATCTGCAACTGATCTGGCTGGGAGCCAGTTCGCTGGTGCTCTCACTGCTGGTGTGGTGGCTGCTTGGGCGGCCTGGGGCCCTGACGGACGAGCTGAGACGCGGGCTGCGAGCCAGGGAATTTGTCCCCTATCTGCAACCGCTGATCGCCAGCAAGGGCGGCAAGATGGTGGGAGCAGAGGTACTGATGCGCTGGCAACATGCCACCGAGGGGCTGATCCGCCCCGATCTCTTCATCCCCCAGGCGGAAGAGTCTGGCCTGATCGTGCCCATGACGGTCAACCTGATGAAGACGGTGGCCAAGACACTCCACCCGGTACAGGAGCAGCTGCCCGAGGCATTTCACATCAGCTTCAACATCAGTGCCATCCACTGCCGGGACCTCTCCCTGGTGGCGGAGTGCCGCGACTTCCTCGGCCACTTCGTGCCGGGACGGGTGGTGCTGGTGCTGGAGCTCACGGAGCGGGAGCTGCTGGTGACCAGCCCGCAGACCCTCTCCCTGTTTCGCCAGCTCGACGAGATGGGGGTGCAGCTCGCCATCGATGACTTTGGCACCGGCCACTCCAGCCTCATCTATCTGCAGCAATTCCACGTGGACTATCTCAAGATCGACCGCTCCTTCATCGGCCGTATCGGGACGGAGTCCCTCTCCGAGCACATCGTGGACAACGTCATCGACCTTGGGGGACGGCTGGGTTTGTCCCTGGTGGCCGAAGGGGTGGAGACGGAGCAGCAGGCCGCCTATCTGAGAGGCAAGGGGGTCCAGTATCTGCAGGGATACCTGTTTGCCCGCCCCATGCCGATACGCCAGTTCTGCCGGGAGCTGACGGCGGGAGAGATACAGGTCGCCGCCGGGCGCACCGCCCAGGGCTAGGCCGCGCCCACCAGGCTGTGCAGCCAGTTCACCAGGATGTCGTGGGGGCTGCCGGGTTCGGGTGGCGCGGGGGCGAGCAGGTGATAGCCGGTGCCGTCGGGGACGAAGCCGAGCGGTGCCACCAGCAGACCGGCCTCGATATCGTCGCACACCTGCCGGTAAGGGCCGATGGCGACTCCCAGCCCGGCGACTGCCGCCTGCAGGCTGAAATAGAAGTGCTCGAAGGTCTGACCCGGCACCTCCTCGTCGGCGGACATGCCTGCGTGCTGCTGCCACTCCAACCAGGCGCCCGGACGGGTCTTGGTGTGCAGACGGGGGGCCGTTGGCCTGAGGGCCTGCACATCCCCCCTGGATTCAAAAAAGTGCGCCACCTTGCCTGGCGGACAGACAGGGCCGGTCAGCTCCTCGAACAGCAACTGGTTGTAGAGCTCGGCGGGCCAGTGAAAGTCGTTGCGCCGGATGGCGAGATCGATGCCGCTGCCAAAGCTGAGGGCGCCGCCGCCCGCCATCAGGTGTACGTCCAGCTCCGGGTGCAGGGCCTGGAAGGCGGGCCAGCGCGGGATCAGCCAGCGCATCAGGAGGGTGGGCTCGCAGGAGAGCACCAGTGATTGGGGGCGGCTCTGCTGGCGCAGGGCCTGCGCCGTCTGGCGGATGCTGCCCAGCCCCTCTCTGACCGCCTGATAGAACCGTTCACCCGCGTCGGTCAGAAAGACCCGGCGCTGGCGCCGCTCGAACAGCATGACCCCCAGATCCTCCTCGAGCAGTCGTACCGCCCGGCTGATGGCGCCATGGGTGAGGTGCAGTTCGTCGGCGGCGCGGCCGAAATGCTCGGTGCGGGCAGCCACCTCGAAACAGCGCAGGGCGGTGAGGGAGGGAAGCGAGAGGGTTTTTTGTGAGTTTTTTTCACCATTCATGTCAGAAATCATCGTTCGTTATTGGTGTTATTGGCAAATAAAATAGCCGATATCCCCTCTAATCAGGACTATTTTCATGACCGAACTGTTAGCCGTTGTCGCCATTACCCTCTTTGCCGTGATCAGCCCCGGGCCCGACTTTGCCATGGTGTCGCGCAACAGCCTGCTGCTCTCGCGCCGCACCGGCGTGCTGACGGCGATCGGCATCGCGGCCGGGGTCTGCGTGCACGTGGCCTACACCCTGCTGGGGGTGGGCCTGCTGATCCAGCAATCCCTCTGGCTGTTCAACCTCATCAAGCTGGCAGGGGCCGCCTATCTCATCTTCCTCGGCATCAAGATGCTGCGGGCCAAACCGGCTGCCGATGAAGAGAGCATCTGTCAGCCTGCCCTCTCCAGTCTGGGTGCGCTGCGCACCGGATTTCTGACCAATGTGCTCAATCCCAAGACCACCATCTTCATCGTCAGCCTCTTCATGCAGGTGGTGCAGCCGCAGACGCCGCTGGCGGTCCAGATCGGCTATGGCGCCTTCATCGCGCTGGCGCACGCCCTCTGGTTTGGTGCGGTGGCGCTCTTATTCTCCACCCCTGCGGTGCGGGACCGACTGCTGGCGGTACGCCACTGGATCGATCGGGTGTTCGGGGGCCTGCTGGTGGGATTCGGCATGTTGCTGGCATTGACCCAGCAGACGCGCTGAGGCGGGGAGGGGGGCTCCCCCTATCCACCCCCGACTGTAGGGTCTTGTTTTTCATGCCTTGGCAGCCACTTTTCGGTAGAATTGGCGCTCATTTTGAAGTCAGATGAGGCGCGGTATGACGGTCAGGTTCCAGGCATTTCACAGCATCAAGGCGATTGGCAATCGGGAGGTGCTGTTCAACTGGTCCAGAACCAACCCCCTCGGCGCCCTTGATCAGGTGTGGCGCCCGACGACCCGTGACGAGCTGCAGCAACTGCTGCGGGAATACCCCGAGCGCAAGCTGCGGCTCATCGGCTCCGGCCTCTCTTTCGAACCCATCCACAGTGTCTACGCCGAAGGCAGCCAGGCGCTGCTGGTGGACCTGCACCACCTGCGCGGCCAGCTGGACAAGACTGCCGATACGGTGACCTACCTGGCGGGGACGCCGCTTGATACCGTCTATGCCGACCTCATCGCCATGGATCGCATGCTGCCGGCGTCCCCCGGCGTCATCGGTATCCAGACCCTGGGCGGTGCGCTCAGTACCGGCACCCATGGGCAGGGACTGCACCAGTCCGCCCTGTGCGATGCGGTGGCTGCCCTGACCGTGATGCTGGCGAACGGCGACATCATCCGTGTGGATCGCACCGATCCGCGCTTCGGCGCCTTCGTGATGGGCATGGGGATGCTCGGCATCCTGCTGGATGTGACCCTCAACACCGTGCCCAACCGCATCATGCGCTGCACCAAGTTCACCACCGACTACCCCTTCCTGCTGGAACACAACGAGCGCCTCAACCGGGAGCACGCCTTCGTGAAGAGCTGGTGGTTCGCCTGGACCGGCGAGAGCCACATCTGGCTGGTGGATCCCGCCTCCGATGACGAGGTGGCCCGCTACCGGGCCGGGGGCAGCGAGCCGCTGGTGCTGGAGGGAGACATGGACGAGCGCATGAACCTGGCGCTCAATGCCACCATAGACGCGACCCTGCAGAAGATGGCCAGAGACACCAAGGACGAGGCCAGGGCAGGCGAGCACTTCGAGACGGTGCGCCGCTTCAAGGATGCCTCGGATCTGGTGGGCAACGTCTACCAGATCCTCTGCAAGGGGATCCCGGCGCCCCAGATCAACTGCGAGGTGGCCGTGCCCCTCGAACGCATGGGGGAGGCCCTTGCAATCCTGCAGGCATGGCAGGAGGCGAACCCCGGCGTGCTGCACTACCCCTTCATCCTGCGCTGCACCGGTCCCTCCGTGGCCTGGCTCAGTGCCGCCCATGACAAGTCGGTGTGCTGGATAGGTTTTCTGGTCTATCTGGCGGCGGACGGGACCTTCGTCGGGGGCTCCATGGAGCAGATGCGCGAGTTGCAGCAACTGCTGGTGCCGCTCGGCGGCATTCCCCATTTCGGCAAGCACCTGGCGATGGACCTCTACGACTTCCCTGCCTTGTTGCCGCGCTGGCACGACTTCCTGGCCCTGAAGCGGGAGCTTGACCCCCATGGCCGTTTCGAAAACCGCTGGCTCGGCGACCTGTTCGCCAACCGGTAAGGATCTGACATGACCGATATGCAAGACACTCGCTTACTCATCCTCCTGCCGATCAGAGGGGGGGCAACCCGATGACAGACATGCAAGACACCCGCATCCCCGTGACCCTGCTGACCGGTTTTCTCGGCAGCGGCAAGACCACCTTGCTCAACCACTGGGTCAAGCAGCCCGAGCTCGGGGAGTGCGCCGTGCTCATCAATGAGTTCGGCTCCGTGGGGCTGGATCACCATCTGGTACAGCAGGTGGACGAGCAGGTGGTGCTGCTCGATTCCGGCTGCATCTGCTGCTCGGTGCAGGGCTCCCTGGTGGAGGCGCTGCAGGGGCTTTTCATGAAGGCCATCCAACGGAAAATCAAGCCCTTCAAACGGCTGATCATCGAGACCACGGGTCTGGCCGATCCGGCCCCCGTGCTGTTCACGTTGAGGGAAGAGGGCTTTATCGCCCAGCGCTACCGCTTCGATGGCACCGTCACCGTAGTGGATGCCGGCCATATCGAGCAGCAGCTTGCGGCTCAATATGAGGCGGTCAAACAGGTGGCGCTGGCGGATCTGCTGGTGGTGAGCAAGGGGGACCTGGTGGATGAAGAGACCCTTGCTCGGGTGGAAGCCCAACTGGCGGCCCTCAATCCGGCAGCCCCCATCCAGCGGGTCAGCAATGGGGTGCTCTCACCTGCGGTGCTGGAGAAGCTCGGCGCCTACAACGAGGCGGCGGGGCGCGACGTGCGCCAGTTGCTGGCCTGGCTGCGTACCGAATCCCCGAAACAGGGGCTGGCTTCGCCCATGCAGCCGAAGATGACGCCGTTTGCCGCCAAGGTGGGGACGGCCGCGCCCACCCGCTTCGAGCACGGCAATATCGAAAGTTTCTCCCTGCGCATCGGCGAGCCGCTCAAGCCTTCCCGCCTGCTGGCCGCCATCGACGCGGTGCAGGCGCAATACGGCGATGCCCTGCTGCGTCTCAAGGGGATATTGCAACTGGAAGGGGAGAGCCAGCCCGTGGTGATCCACGGCGTGCACGGCCAGCTCTATCCGTTGCAGGCGCTGGGGGAGTGGCCCGAAGGCAAGGCCCAGTCCCGGCTGGTGTTCATCGTGAAGAGCCAGGACAGGGCAGGCATAGAGCAGTTGTTCCTCTCGACCCTCAAGGCCCCCGAACCCAGCCTGGAAGAGCACCTCAAGGCCATGCTCGGCCAGCCGGATGCCTGATATGCTGATATGACCCGCGCTCGTGCGGGTCTTTTCTTATGTGATGAGGAGAGACAGAACCATGCCTGACAGCTCCCCGATGGTGACGCCCGCCCAGCGCAAATGGCTGCCCTGGCTGACAGCGGTCGGTTTTTTCATGCAGACCCTGGATGGCACCATCCTCAACACCGCCCTGCCCAGCATGGCCGAGGCCCTGGGCGAGAGTCCGCTGCAGATGCAGTCCGTCATCATCGCCTACATGCTGACGGTGGCCCTGCTCATTCCCGCCTCCGGCTGGCTGGCGGACAGATTCGGCACCCGCCGGGTCTATCTGGTCGCCATCCTGCTGTTTACCCTGGGTTCCCTGGCCTGTGCCATCGCCAACACCCTGCCCATGCTGGTGATCGCCCGGGTGTTGCAAGGGGTCGGGGGGGCCTTGCTGATGCCCATCGGGCGTCTGGCGGTGCTGCGGGTCTACAGCAAGCATGAGCTGCTGAGGGTGATGTCGTTCGTCACCATCCCCGGTCTGCTCGGCCCCCTCATCGGCCCGGCCCTGGGGGGGCTGGCTGGTGGAGGTGGCGAGCTGGCACTGGGTCTTCCTCATCAACCTGCCGGTGGGCCTGCTCGGCTTCGTGGCGAGCTGGCACTTCATGCCCGACCTTCGCCAGCACACCGCCAGGTTTGACTGGCAGGGGTTTGTGCTGTTCAGTGTCGGCATGGTGCTGGTATCCGTCGGTCTGCAAGGCCTGGGGGAGCACAGCATCTCAACCGGCTGGGCCCTGTTTGCGGTATTGTTCGGTCTGGCCGCCATGGCGAGCTACTGGCTCTATGCCGCCACGGCGGAGCAGCCCCTGTTCAGTCTGGCGCTGTTCAAGACGTCCACCTTCGCCATCGGTATCTGGGGCAATCTGTTTGCCCGCCTCGGCAGCGGCGCCATGCCGTTTCTCACCCCGCTCTTCCTGCAACTGGGGCTCGGCTTCTCCCCGAGCAAGGCGGGGATGACCATGATCCCCACGGTGATCGGCGCCATGCTGACCAAGACGCTGGTGAACAAGCTCATTCCGCGCATCGGTTATCGCCGCATCCTCATCGGCAACACCCTGGCGCTCGGGGCCATGATCGCGAGCTTCTATTTCATCGACAACCAGGTGCCCCACGGCGTACTGCTGGTGTGGCTGGCGGTCTTTGGCGCCATCAACTCCCTGCAATTTTCCGCCATGAACACCCTGACCCTGCAGGATCTCAGCAGCGAGCACGCCAGCAGCGGCAACGGTCTGCTGTCGGTGGTGATGCAGCTCTCCATGAGCCTGGGGGTGGCCATCGCCGCCAGCCTGCTGGGGCTCTTCTCCATCGGCCAGCCCGAGGAGAGTGGCCGCTGGCTGGAGGGGTTCCACCTCACCTATCTGTGCATCGGCCTGATGTCCATGCTGGCGGCGCTGATCTTCGCCCAGCTGGCGCGGGAAAAGCGCTGAGTCCCAGGCTCAGGGGGCGGGCAGGTAGCTCACGTCGCAGGGCAATCGGGCCAGCAGTCCGGCCAGGTGGGTGGTCTCCAGTAGGAAAGTCTGCTCGGGGTGGCCCGGCGTCCAGGTAAAGGCGTGGTGATTCATGAGCACGGGATCCACCAGCAGGGGGATGTCGGCGCGGGGCAGGAAGGGGCAGACGGCTCCCGGCAGGCAGCCAATCTCGGTCTGCATCTCGTCGGCGGTGCAGATGGAGGGTTTGGCACCGAGCGCCGCCTTGACCGCCTTGCTGTCGAGCCGGCCGTCCCTGTGGGTCAGCAGCAGGGCGAAGCGACCATCCTTGAATTTGAGGAAAAGGGTCTTGCTGAACTCGGCCTGCCAGCCGAGGCGAGCCTTGACCCGCTCGTCGGTGGCGTAATCGAGGATGGGTTCGTGCTCGAAGCGCTGGTGGGGCAGGTCGGTGAGCAACTGACGGTTGAAGTCATGAATGGCATCGAGTGGCATGGGGTTCTCCTGTGATGGCGGTCATCCTGCCACTTGCACCGGCGCAGGCCCAATCATCGTTTCTTATCCATCATCAGCGGAGTCATCAACAAGGGCACCCGAGGGTGCCCTTGTTGTTCAGTGATGCTGCAATTCGCCCGCTTTCCAGTGGAAGGGAATGGGGTCAAGGCGCTGGGAGGCTTTGTCGTAACCTGCCCACAGCTCACCGATGGTGCGACCATCGATGGGGTGGCGGAATGTGGGAGCCAGCTCCGCCAGCGGCCAGAGCACGAAGGCGTTGGTGAGGATCTCGCCGCGCGGCAGCACCAGCGGTGTCTCGCAGACCAGCTCGCCGTAGAGCAGCAGATCGAGATCCAGGGTGCGCGGGGCGAACTTCTTGGCATCCGGCTCGCGGCCGTGAGCGAACTCCATGGCGCGCAGCCGCTGGCACAGGGTCGCCAGGGGCAGCTCGGTATCGGCACCCACCACCAGGTTGTAGAAGGGGCGGCCGTTGAAGCCCACTGCCTCGCTCTCGAATACCCGGGAGACCTGCAACTCGCCGAATTCGGCGTGCAGGGCATCGAGGCCGGCGCGGATATGGCGTTCCCGAGCGATGTTGGATCCCAGACTTATATAGATGCGGGTCATCAGTTGGCGCTCGCAGCCGGCGTGCGATGGCGCAGGATCTCGACCCCGACGCCTGCCGCATTGGGCACGGCACCCGGTTTGGTCAGGGTCACCTTGACCCACTGTACCCGCTCGTCTTCCAGCACCAGGGCGGCGACCTGCTCGGCCATGGTCTCGACCAGCTCCACTATCTTGCCCTGGGCGTGATCACAGATCTTGCGAGAGAGGGTGGCGTAATCCAGCGCCAGATTGATATCGTCGGTTGCGGCGGCTGGGCGATTGTCAAACCCCATCTCGAGGTCGAAACAGAGCTTCTGGCGAATGCCCTTCTCCCACTCATATACACCTATGGTGGTCAAAACCTCGAGTCCGCGAATAAACACCTTGTCCATGACAGTACTTCTTCTTTACTCTTGATGGGCTGTGAAAACAGCGCAGGGATGCAGGCCCGGCAAGCAGATTGCCGCTGGCGGCCGGTTTGGGCGACACGCTTTCGGGCAAGCCCGGGCCTGGGAATGTGGCCCGCAT
This sequence comes from Aeromonas sp. QDB25, assembly GCF_027707725.1. NCBI lineage: Bacteria > Pseudomonadati > Pseudomonadota > Gammaproteobacteria > Aeromonadales > Aeromonadaceae > Aeromonas > Aeromonas sp. QDB25. The sequence continues at coordinate 105,389 of NZ_JAPCIZ010000004.1, forward strand.
CATACCCCATTCATATCGTGGTAAAAACGACCAAGATGACGGCCCTGACGATTTTGATGATTATTCTGGCCTATCTGGGCGGCTCGCTGTCCAGTGCCGTGCTGGTTTCCCGCATCACGGGTCTGCCGGATCCCCGTGACCATGGTTCCCACAACCCGGGGGCGACCAATGTGTTGCGCCTCGGCGGCCGGATGGCGGCGCTGATCGTACTGCTTCTCGACGTGCTCAAGGGGATGGCCCCCGTCTACCTCGCCTGGTATCTGCAGATCAAGCCCGTCTACCTCGGCTTTATCGGGGTGGCCGCCTGTCTGGGCCACATGTACCCCCTCTTCTTCCACTTCCGTGGCGGCAAGGGCGTCGCCACCGCCCTCGGTACCATGCTGCCCATCGGCTTTGCCATGGGGGGCGCCGTCATCACCACCTGGCTGCTGGTGCTGCTGGTGAGCGGCTATTCGTCACTGGCATCCATCGTGACCGTGTTGCTGACTCCGCTCTTTACCTATCTGCTCAAACCGGAATACACGTTGCCGGTCTCCCTGCTCTCCTGTCTCATCCTGATCCGTCATCACGAGAATATTACCCGCCTGCTCAAGGGGGAGGAGTCCCGCCTCTGGGGGCGCCGGGGAGCGGTCCCGCCAGCAGAAGTGATGAAAATGGATGATGCTGCGCAAAAAAGAGACGAACGAGACGAAAAGTGAAATTTCCCGTTGACCACCTGCCCTAAAATCCGTTTAATAGCGCCCACGCCCAGATAGCTCAGTCGGTAGAGCAGGGGATTGAAAATCCCCGTGTCGGCGGTTCGATTCCGTCTCTGGGCACCATATTTTGGTGCCATGAAATAAAAACGTGTTCATGCACAATGGTTTGAAGTGTGCCGGCTTAGCTCAGTAGGTAGAGCAACTGACTTGTAATCAGTAGGTCACCAGTTCGATTCCGGTAGCCGGCACCATTTGCCCAGATAGCTCAGTCGGTAGAGCAGGGGATTGAAAATCCCCGTGTCGGCGGTTCGATTCCGTCTCTGGGCACCACGAATAATTCCTCCTTAGCTCAGTCGGTAGAGCGACGGACTGTTAATCCGCAGGTCGCTGGTTCGAGCCCAGCAGGAGGAGCCAAATAAAAAGCCCAGCAGCAATGCTGGGCTTTTTCTTTTCCCACTGTCCCCGTCCTGAATATGGCTTATACCTTGTGAAACGCACACAGCGCGATTACTCACTGAGGTTTAAATTGTCCCTGGTCGAGCAGATTGAAAAAGGTGAACTCACCTACCAGTAGACACAATTCCAATATGGCATTCAGGGCAATTCGACCATTCTGGTATGGTTGCATAAGCATGGTCTGCAGGGTTGGAGCCAGGGAGCATCGATTAGAGCTGGCAGGATCACGTCATGCCTGATCCCGACAACCAAATGTCTGAACAGCGTATCAAGAAGCTCGAGTAGCTGGCGCTGATGAGCCAGGAGGCTCAGTTCTTTGAAGGCGCCTCAATCGTAAAAAACGACCTGGTAAGCTCTCTCGCAGCGGTATGTCGAAAAGCTGACCATCTTCAGTGCTTGCTGGTTCCTCGGAATAAACCGTTAGGCTGACTACAATCGCAATCGGGTCGCCGACCTGCGTCATGCACAAGGGCAGCAGGTAGTGAGCTTTGTGCGCAAAGTTCACTACGGGTGGGCATCCACAAGTAGCATTATCTGCTGCAGGGCCAAGACGATGCTGGGCTGACGGTCTGGTGGGACAGACTGTTTCGGATATTGGCCGAGCACCGTCTGTTGGTGCAGCCCAAACGGGCCTATCACAAGACGCTCCACAGTTTTCAGCGTTTCTATCGCCATCCCAATTTGCTCAAACCCGGCCCGGTGAAAATCACTGCGGTGGCGCCAGGGCAGGTCTCGGTTGCCGACATCACTTACCTGCCAGCAAAGAGCGGGCCACTCTACCTGAGCCTGGTGACGGATGCCTGCTCGCGTAAGATAGCGGGGCATCACACGCACGAAGGGATGCATGCTGAGTTGGTGGTGATGGCGCTCAAGAGAGCACTGAAGCAACGGTGTGGCAGCGGGGAGTTTATCCATCACTCGGACGGCAGGGTGCAGTATTGCTCAGGCTTGAATCAGACGCTGTATGAACGGTACGGAGTACAGTACTCGATGACTGATGGGTATAACTGTTATCAGAATGCGCTGGCAGAGCGGGTGAACGGGATACTGAAAGGAGAGTTGCTGTAGCAAAGCCCGTAGGGCCTAGTGTAGATGAGGAAGATGGTGCATAAGGTGGTGGGTAGTTATAACCTAGAATGATCGCATTAGGCCTCGCAATGCAGAATCCCCGATGCGGTACATCGGGTTCTGAGTGCCAGAAGTTAACTGAAAACATGTAAACGGACTTCAGGATTAGGCACTGCAGTTCAGGCCCGCTCTTCGGTCAGGGGGCTGACACTCAGCACGGGGGCAGCATCGATACCGTCGGCATTCATCATGGCGGAGATGCGTTGCAGGGAAGAGAGCAACAACCCCTGCTCCCAGTTCTCCAGCGCCTGAAAGCGTTGAATGAAACTCTCCTGCAAGGGGGTCGGAGCCTGGGCAAGCAGGGCGCGTCCCGCGTCAGTGAGCGTCGCATGCACCTTGCGTTTGTCGGTTTCGCTGCGAATGCGCTGCACCAGCTGGCGGCTCTCCAGCCGGTCCATGATGGTGGTGGCGGTGGCCTGGCTCATGTTGGTGTGATCCGCCAACTGGCGCATGGAGATCTGGCCAAGCTCGTCGATACCCTTGAGCAGCAGGAGCTGGGGCGAGGTCAGGCCGGCTTCCTTGATCAAGCGCTTGGAGTGCATGTCGATGGCACGGATGATCTGGCGCAGGGCGATCAGCACTTCATCATGTTTTTCCATGGGGTCTGGGTCATCGCAGGGCTGTGGAGAGGCGCGAAATTCTCCGCCTAATCCATAACAAGGTCAATATGGTTTTTGATGTAATGATTTCAGCTCTAATGAATATTGTGTTAGGTTATCGGACAATTGCCCCATTCCAATCCGATATTTGAGGAGTGAAATCATGCATGACGACCTGGATATCAAGTCCCTGGTTGCCGATCTGCGCGTGGTCAGAGTTCGCTATGAACTGCCGGATACCGCGGCATTTGTGCGTTATCAACCTGCTTATGACGAGGACCCCAACAACCTCAAGGTACACCACTACGATGGCGAGCTGCCGCTCTCTTGCAGCAACACAGGTTCTTTCAGTCTAAAGGAGTTGGTCAATGAGCTGCGCTATGCCTATGTGCTGGTTCACCTCTTCCCCGACGAGAGTGCCATGAACTTTTATCTGGCGGGCCTGGACAATGGGCTGGCACAGCTGGAGTTCATCGGTGGCTCCTATGACTTCAACCGCCTCTGGATCACCAGCGGTGTCTCCAATCTGGGGGTGCCCATGGCTATCTTCCTCGGCAAACGCCACGCAGTGAACGGCCAGCCGTCGGTGACCCTGGTGGATCACCGTGAGCAGGTGGCTGGTCGTCTGGCCTATCGCGCCATCGGCGGTGCCGGCGATCACGTGGGTGAAGACTTTTTCAACAACGACTAAGGAGGCCCGATGCGAGCAACCAAAGGGCTTTTGAAAGGCCTCAATCCCACCATGGCCATGACGGCCCTCACCGTCGTGACCCTCTTCCTGCTGTTCGGCGTCTTTGATCCGGATACCGCAGGCACCTGGTTTACCGGGGCCAAGGACACCATCATTGCTGGCTTCAAGTGGTATTACATCCTGGTGGTCGCCCTGTTCCTGTTCTTCGCCGTCTACCTGATGTTCAGCCGCTTTGGCAGCATCCGGCTGGGCGACGACGACCAGGTACCGGAGTTTGGCTACTTTGCCTGGTTCTCCATGCTGTTCAGCGCAGGCATGGGCATAGGCCTGGTGTTCTGGAGTATCGCCGAGCCCATGTATCACCTGCAGGGCAACCCCTTCATCACCGAAGGTATGACGCCGGAAGCGGCCCAGATCGCCATGCGCCTCACCTTCTTCCACTGGGGTCTGCACCCCTGGGCCATCTATGTGATCGTCGGCCTGTCGCTGGCCTTCTTCAGCTACCGGCGCAAGTTGCCGCTGGCCATCCGCTCCGTGCTCTACCCCATTCTTGGCGATCGCATCTACGGCTTCTGGGGCCATGCCGCCGACGTGCTGGCGGTGTTCGGTACCGTGTTCGGGGTGGCGACCTCCCTTGGGCTGGGAGTTTCCCAGATGAACACCGGCCTCAATCAGATGTTCGGCATGGGCGTGTCACAAGCGAACCAGCTCTGGCTCATCGGTGGCATCAGCCTGATTGCCACCCTGTCGGCCATCTCCGGCGTCGGGCGCGGGGTGAAGATCCTCTCCGAACTCAATATCTGGTTGAGCGTGTTCGTGCTGGGCCTCTTCCTGGTGCTGGGGCCGACCACCTACATACTCAACGCCTATGTGCAGAACATCGGTGATTACCTGCAGAACATCGTCAAGCTGAGCTTCTGGACCAATACCGAAGCCAACGGTACCTCGGCCTGGCAGTCTAGCTGGACCGCATTTTACTGGGGCTGGTGGATCGCGTGGGCACCCTTTGTCGGCATGTTCATCGCCCGCATCTCCAAGGGCCGCACGATTCGTGAATTCGTGCTCGGTGTTCTGCTGGTGCCCTCCCTGCTCGGCATGTTCTGGCTCACCGTGTTCGGCGGGACTGCCATGAACCTGGAGCTGTTCGGTGGCGGCGGCGTGGTGGAAGCGGTCAATCAGGATGTCACCATGGCGCTCTACAAGACGGTGGAACTGCTGCACTGGGAGACCTTCGGCTGGATTGCCAAGGGGGTGCTGACCCTGCTTATCTGCACCTACTTCATCACCTCCAGCGACTCGGGCACGCTCGTGATTACGACGCTGCTCTCCATCGGCGACCAGGATCCCCCCGTGCTGCACCGTGCCATCTGGGGACTGGGGCAGGGGCTGGTCGCGGCCATTCTGCTGGTCTCCGGCGGGCTTGCCGCCCTGCAGGCCGCCAGCATCATCGCCGCGCTGCCCTTCTCGGTCATCATGCTGGCCATGTGCTACTCCCTGATGCAGGGGCTCAAACAGGAGAGCCAGCACCAGTTCGAATACAGGCAGAAGCTCAAGCGCCATCCGGGGTCGGTCAATCTGAGCCTGATGGATCGCATCGGTCCGGGCTGATGACAGGTTCGGTCAAACGAAAGGGGAACCTCGCGGTTCCCCTTTTTCATGCCTGTTCGGCGGTCGGTAGCTACAGCATCTGCTTGAGTCGATAGAGAAGGTTAAGGGCCTGGCGCGGGGTCAGCTCGTCCGGGCGAACTGCTGCCAGCTCCTCCACTACAGGATGGGGTTGCGGGGCGAGAGTGACCGGAGCCGGACGGCTTTCGCCGGCGGCCACCGGAGTGGCACTCTCCAGCTCGTGCAGTTTGTGGCGGGCCTGGTGGATCACCGATTTCGGCACCCCGGCCAGCGCCGCTACCTGCAGGCCGTAGGATCGGCTGGCCGCACCTTCCTGCACCGCGTGCATGAAGGCGATGGTGTCGCCGTGCTCCACCGCATCCAGGTGGACGTTGGCCAGCCCGCTCATCAGCTCGGGCAGGCGGGTCAGCTCGAAGTAGTGAGTGGCGAACAGGGTGTAGGCGCCAATCTTGCTTGCCAGCTGCTCGGCGCAGGCCCAGGCCAGGGAGAGGCCGTCGTAGGTGCTGGTGCCGCGGCCAATCTCGTCCATCAGCACCAGACTGCGGGCGGTGGCGTTGTTGAGGATATTGGCAGTCTCGGTCATCTCCACCATAAAGGTGGAGCGGCCGGAGGCGAGATCATCCGACGCTCCGATGCGGGTGAAGATGCGGTCGATGGGGCCGATGCGGGCGCTGTCGGCGGGCACGAATGCGCCGATATGGGCCAGCAGCACGATGAGCGCGGTCTGGCGCATGTAAGTGGATTTACCGCCCATGTTGGGGCCGGTGATGATCAACATCCGCCGCTCCCGCTCCAGCTGTATCGGGTTGGCGATAAAGGGGTCGGTCATCACCTGCTCCACCACGGGATGGCGGCCCGCCTCGATGATGATCTGATCCTCGTCGATGAGTGTGGGGCAGCGATAGTCGAGGGTCTCTGCCCGCTCGGCCAGGTTGGCCAGCACGTCCAGCTCCGCCAGTGCGGCAGCAGACTCCTGCAGATCGCCAAGGTGCGGCAGCAGGGCGTCGAGCAGCTCTTCGTAGAGACGTTTTTCCAGCGCCAGCGCCTGGGCCTGGGCGGTAAGCACCTTGTCCTCGTACTTCTTCAGCTCATCGATGATGTAGCGCTCGTTGTTTTTCAGCGTCTGGCGGCGGATGTAGTGGGCCGGCACCAGGTGGCTGTTAGCGCGGCTCACCTCGATGTAGAAGCCGTGCACCTTGTTGTAGCCCACCTTGAGGGTGTTGATGCCGGTGAGCGCCTTCTCCCGCTCCTCGATGCGGGCCAGGCTGGCGGTGGCGCCATTGGCCAGATCCCGCAGCTCGTCCAGCTCCTGATTGAACCCTTCACGGATGACGCCGCCATCGCGGATGAGCACCGGTGGCACCTCCATCACGGCACGCTCCAGCAGGTCGAACAGTTCGGGGAAGGTGCTCGCCCGCTCGCGCAGCTGCTGCACCGCCTCGTGCTCGCTCTCCGCCAGCAGACGCTGCAACTGGGGCAGCTGAGCAAAAGCCTGCCGCAGCCGGGTCAGATCGCGCGGGCGGGCCGAGCGCAGGGCGAGGCGCGCCAGCACCCGCTCCACATCGCCGACCTGGCGCAGCAAACCGCCCAGCTCGTCATAGAGGTTCTGCTCGATGAGCTCCTTGATGGTGCTCTGGCGACCTTTGAGGATCACCCGATCGCGGATCGGCTGGTGGATCCAGCGCTTGAGCAGGCGGCTGCCCATCGGCGTGGCGGTGCAATCGAGCACGGCGGAGAGGGTGTTGTCGTGACCGCCGGCCAGATTCTGGGTCAGCTCCAGATTGCGGCGGGTGGCGGCATCCATGATGACCGCATGATCGGGCTGCTCCAGGCGCACGCTGCGAATGTGGGGCAGGGCGGTGCGCTGGGTGTCTTTCACGTACTGCATCAGGCAGCCGGCGGCGCACAGGGCGGTCTCGCTCTGCTCGACCCCAAAGCCCACCAGATCCTGGGTGCCGAACTGCTGGCACAAGAGCTTGCGGGCGGTGCCGAGCTCGAACTCCCACTCCGGGCGGCGGCGCAGACCGCGACGACCCTCGATATGGTGCAGGAAGGCGAACGATTCGGGGTAGAGGAGCTCTGCCGGATTGGTGCGTTGCAGCTCCGCCAGCAGGGTCTCTTCTTTCTCGAACTGGTTGATGAAGAAGCGGCCGGAGCCGATGTCCATGGTGCCGTAACCGAAGCGGCGGCCATCGTGGTAGACGGCGGCGATCAGGTTGTCCTGCCGCTCGCTGAGCAGCGCCTCGTCGGAGACGGTGCCCGGGGTGATGATGCGAATGACCTTGCGCTCCACCGGCCCCTTGCTGGTGGCGGGGTCCCCCACCTGCTCGCAGATGGCGGCCGATTCGCCGAGCTGTACCAGCTTGGCGAGATACCCCTCGATGGCGTGATAGGGCACCCCGGCCATCGGGATGGGGCTGCCGGCCGACTGGCCGCGCTTGGTCAGGGAGATGTCGAGCAGCTGGGAGGCCTTGCGGGCGTCGTCGTAGAAGAGCTCGTAGAAGTCGCCCATGCGATAGAACAGCAGGATCTCCGGGTTCTCGGCCTTGAGGGTCAGATACTGCTGCATCATTGGTGTGTGATTGTGGAGATTCTCTATTGCTGACATGTAGTTATCTCTCTTTACATGCTTATATTACAATGGCTTATGGTGTTTTCGTGGTCTCTTGTTTGCTCTGAGAGTCTCACTCGATCTCACCCAATCGCAGGCGAAAATGTAGGTTGAAGTGTAGGTTTTGATTTTGTAGCCTACAGTGACATTAAGCCCTATGCATGCGGCCAAGCTAGGAGAGCGTATGCATCAGCCATAGGAGGTCGGTTATGCCAGCGGACAAGGGTAACAAAGCACTGTCCTTTAGAGCAATTGAAGTCATGAAGCCAACGGATAGCGATAAGGCTGACAATGGGGTCAACAGAGGGCTTCGTGTTACTTGTGGGAAGACAGGTAAAAAGACATTTTTCTATCGTTATACGAGCCCAGTAACAAATAAGTTAATTCAGATCTCACTTGGCGTATTTCCAGCCGTATCCTTAGAGCAGGCCCGTATAAAGCTAAGGGAGCTTAAGCTCATCAGGCAACAAGGCCGATGTCCGGCTACCGAGGCGAGAGCTGCCGCGCTTGAGCTTAAACAGCAAATCAAGAATGAAAGCGAACTCGGGATGTTCACCCTTCAAGCGATGATCGAGCTTTATCTACAAAACCATATAGAAGATCAACGTTTACCTAATGGTACGATAAAGAGTGGGGCAAGGAAAAAGAAAGGTCAGGCTGAGGCTAGGCGCACTCTGTATGGCGATGCGGTTCCAATGCTTGGTGAGCGATTGGCTCGTGATGTGAGTAGACAAGATATTATTGATCTTGTTATGTCCATCGTGAATCGAGGCGCTAATGTTCAGGCTGGAAATGTATTGCGCGAAATTCTAGCCGCTTACGATTATTCAATGGGGATGGGAAAGTTTGACGATCAATTTATCAACCCTGCGCTTCAAGCAAAAGTGAGTTTGGTTCGAACAAAGGTGAAGCTGACATCAAAAAAAGGTAGTCGCTTTTTGAATGACGATGAAATTAAGCTGTTTCTCGCTTGGTTGCCTAGCTCAAAATTCACTGAAGTGCAAAAGAACATATTTCGAATGACGTTATGGACAGGATGCCGGACAGGTGAGATATGTGAGGCTACTTGGCGAAACATAGACCTTAATGAGGGAGTGTTCCATATCAGAGAGTCAAAGACTGGTGTCGCAAGAGAGATTCAACTCCCTCGTCAATGCATCCATTTTCTCAGAATAAATAAGATAGGAAATGAAGTTTACTTGTTCCCATCCCAGAGGACGGGAAAGCCAATTAAACAGAAGCAGTTAACTGAAAGTGCTTGGGTAATGAGAGAAGCAGACTTGATGTTAGATATTCCTCGATGGACTCCCCACGATCTCCGTCGAACGGTTAGAACAGGACTGTCTCGTTTGCAATGTCCTTCTGAAGTAGCAGAAGCCATTCTCGGGCATACCAAGAAAGGTTTGATCGGCACATATGATCTTCATAGATACACAGAGCAAAGCCGAGAGTGGTTGCAGCGTTGGGCAGACTATCTGGATACGTTGATGACTTCATCGTAGTGTGGACGAACTAGATTTGAAATCAAGAATCTGGTTGGTATACATCTGCAACGTTATCTCTGTTTGCTGATACTGCGGTAGCAAGTGAGCGGAGCGAGACTGGAGGTTCATCGATGTGATGATACCATCCGACGCGTAGTGACACTTGAATGGCTACTAGTGCATCAAGGAGGTATCGATGGAGTGGTTGTATCGAAAGTCGTGTCATCCACATCGGTCATGGTGGGTTGTCGCGACAGTTCATCATCATATGTTAGGGCAGACCAGAGAGATCACTGAATGGAGTGTTTGCTCCCTAACGTTGTAAACCAGACCATTTGTGCTGTCCTAGAATTGCGAAGGTTTCAGATTTTCATGTTTCTACACATTGAAAAATAATCATGTTTTTCATGCTGTTACGTTGTGTTTTTTGCTCGTACGTTGCAACGGATTACAACGACGTTGTAATCCGGAAGGCATTCGGCCTTGAAACGTCTGCTCTCCTTCCCTAGCTCTGAGAGCTCCTGAGGCAGGTGGTTAACCATGCCACTGAACCACACGCTCAACAGTTTCAACCATCTATCGAGCCACCATGACCGGTATGTTTCACGGCTCGCTCCTTGTCGTCCTCACAGGGTTTCTCTGTACGTGGTAACCATGAATGGCTCTAAAGCTGAAGCCTGCTCAAGATGGGACATTACCATATGACCCCATGGTGGTGGCACATTCAACGTGTTTCAGTACGTTCTGCAACGACATTGAGGAGAAGAGAATGCGTCACGCCGCTCCTGTTTTCGAAATCTGTAAATGACCTTCGACCATTACGAGGAGTCATTTATGAAACATGAAACACGTTTGCTGAACCTGGCCGAAGTTATCGAATGTTGCACCATCTCTCGCGCTACGATCTATCGTCTGATAAAGAAGGGAGACTTTCCAAGTTCAGTTCAGCAGAAGGGTTGCCGTCGAGTGATGTGGCGTTCTTCTGATATACAAGGCTGGATGAATGCCCTGCAATATACCAAACCAGAGTGAGTCCAGCATATGAGCAACTAAGTTGCTGTGCTTGATAGTCCATTTCACATTCTCAACCTTTATCGAACCCTCTAGTTAAGTTCACCGTTTCACGACAGACCGCTTGTTTCTGTTAGAGCATGTAGTTGTGTTGGCACAGGGGCAGATTATGGCTTTGAGAACGTACACCACGAATCATCAGGTATTCATAATGAACAAGTTCATGAATGCAAGGGTAAGCGAACTTATTGATGTTGATTCTTTGCTGCCAAAGTTTGAGACACTCAAAGCATGTTGGAAGGAGAAGGATGTACGAATAAATAAACTTTTAAGATCTCGTGATGATGAGGCGAGGTCACTTGCTGAAAAGCTATCGGAATGTAATGAGGAGGAGCCTTGCTATAGTCTTGCATGCCCTGAATGTGTAAGGCGGTTGCGACTAAGGAAGATAAGTCAATTGACACGTTTCTGTGAGGACTATACAGAGTGGAAAGCTGCAACCTTCATCTATTATGATGAGATGGCTCGCGAGTTAAAACGCCAAGATATTGTTCGTTTGAAAGATAGGTTACGCAAACAACTAGATCGCGCAGGTGTAAAGGACATTGTGATAGGCTTCTTTGAAGTGGATTATCAATCAGAGTATCAACGTTGGATGCCCCATTTCCACCTCTTGGTCAGATGCAAAGACTCCCATTCTCCACAGTGGGAGAGACTTCGTAAAGTGTTTGCTAACCAGAGTCCACCAATCAACGTCAACGTTCGAAAACGTAGGCCTGTTCTGTTTCAAAAGTTCAAGGATCCATTACAGCAAATTGCGTATATCTGTAAGTTCATGTGGCAGCGAGTGGAAGCTCGGTACAATGAAGAAGGCAACAGGCTAACAAAGAAGTATCGGTTATCAAATGGCAAGTTTGTTGATTCATTACTGATGCTGGATTCGTTGAAATTAGCTGATTTGGAGTTCATGTATGAGGTACGGCAATATGGAGCAACGTTGCAGGAGTCTGTCCGTGGTAAAAGATGACTCTTTGGTACTCTATGTGCTTGGATTGGCCATAAAGTGCTATGGAACTGTCTATTCACGTTATTAGTTGGCCAACACTAGTCATCAGGCAGCTCAGGTTGGATTCGCAGGATCGGCGCTGCTTGCACTGACCGATTCGGTTTGGGTGAACTGCGCATTCGATGGTGGATCGTAGCCGCATACTCAGTCGATACCGTGAATGGCGGCATCGGACTGGCGTTGCTTGCACAGTAGGGGCAGGATTGTGTATCTGGCGGGCTAAGTAGGTAACATGCCGTGCATTCGACAGCGTTGCCTCCCCACTCACGGGCCGCACGAAGTACCTGACTCACGAGCAGTTCTGAACGTTGCAGGCATGCATCTTGGTTCATGGCACGTTGGGCCTCAACAGCCGCCGACTGTAGCTTCCTTTGCGCCGCAAGTGCTTTGGCGGCTGCTACAAACTTGGCCTCGTGTTCTGCTCGTCGGGCCTCTTCCAGTGCCCGATAGCGAGCCCTTTCCTGCTCCCATCGGGCATTGTCGGTTGCAACTTCAGCGGCCATCTTCTCTGCTGCTCGTTCCCCTAACCTCTCCCCTCGCAGAGAACGGATCCAGGATCTGTTGTCGGGATTGGATAGGGCCGCATACTCGAATGTTGCTGGGTCATTGATCAGCTCAAGTGTCAGTCGACTGAGATCGATCTCTATCGCTGAGGCCCCAATGCTGGCAAGGCGCTGGTGCCGTTCGTGTTGGGTACGAGATGATACCTTTATCCATACCAGCAGTTGACGTTCTGCCTTGGTAACCACCGCATGTGCCCTTACCGCCCCGAGATCCACGAACCGTACAACGTTGTCGGCGAGGATGACCTCTGAGGGGAAGGTGACATCGCTTCGCAAGGTGGATCCGGAGTGGGTCGTGGCGTTGATCTGGTGGTAGTAGGCCGGGAGTGTAAGGCGTTGCTGGGTTGCAATCAGGGCGACAGCTGCACGTCGCACACCTTCCTTATAGCCTCGGGAACAATCTTCGGCTTGGGCATGCCGGAAGTGAGGGATAACCTTCAATCCCCCGTTGGCGGCAACCAACGGTTTCCGGCATCCAGGACAGATACAGTTGCATGCGAGCCCGTTTGCAACCTCGAAGGCACGCAGCAGAACATCGTCACGTTCACCGAAGGGAATCTTGGTTCCTTGCATGGTTCTTACCTATCAGCATGCAGCCTGTGTCGCAGGTTGATACCATGCACCAACTGTTGGGCTCATTACAAATGCCCAGTAGCAGTTCGGAGTGCGCAGTACGAGCCTGTTACTGTAATGCCCTGATGTGACTCACCCCCATGTTACTATCAGGTTCATTTGTATAGACTCGATACCCTGTTAGCGATGGGCCGCAACGTTGCCGTTTCGGTGCGCTTCTATGCTTCGTCCGTCCACCTGTTTCGTTGTCTGTGCCCATCGGGCGCGGCCATTGCCGGAGTAACACATGTTCGACCCCCAGACACTCTCCACCGCCCTGCTGGCCGCCGTCCCCGAGGATGGCAGCAGCATCGGCAACCAGTCCCTGCTGGAAACACTCAAGGGGCAGTTCGGTGAGCTGACCGAAGAGCAGTTCACGGCGGCCCGTGACGCCCTGATAGAGGCTGGAAAGCTGCGCAAAGGACGGGGTCGTGGTGGCTCGGTGCTACGAGCCGAAGGCGTTGCAGTGAGTGCGGATGGTACTGCGCCAGCGGCCAAGCCCGCCAAGAGCAAGCCAGCCAAGCAAGCCAAAGAGGCCGCCCCGGCCGAGAGCGGTATCGACGGCATCAAGCGCACCCTCTGGGCCTCGGCCGACAAGCTGCGCGCCAACATGGACGCCGCCGAGTACAAGCACATCGTGCTGGGCCTCATCTTCATCAAGTACGTCTCCGACACCTTCCAGGCGCGCCGGACAGAGCTTGAGCGCCGCTTCACCGACGAGAGCGACGATTACTACCTGCACGACGCCGATGCCGAGTTTCTGGCCGAGGAGCTGGAAGAGCGCGACTACTACCGCGAGGTCAACGTGTTTTGGGTGCCCGAAGGGGGGCGCTGGGAGGCGCTGCGGGCGAGTGCCAAGCAGGCCGACATTGGCAAGCGCATCGACGACGCGCTGGTGTTGATCGAGCAGGAGAACCCCCGCCTCAAGGGCATCCTCGACAAGCGCTTCGCACGCGCCCAGCTGCCCGATGGCAAGCTCGGCGAGCTGGTGGACCTGGTCTCCACCATCGGCTTCGGCGACGAGCCGGGCGCCGCCCGCGACGTGCTGGGCCAGGTGTACGAGTACTTCCTCGGCGAGTTCGCCAACACCGAGGGCAAGAAGGGCGGCCAGTTCTATACCCCCGCCAGCATCGTGCAGACCCTGGTGGCGGTGCTCGCCCCGCACCATGGCCAGGTCTACGACCCCTGCTGCGGCTCGGGCGGCATGTTCGTGCAGTCCGAGCGGTTCATCGAGTCCCACGGCGGCAAGCTGGGGGATGTCTCCATCTACGGCCAGGAGTCCAACCCCACCACCTGGCGCCTGGCGGCCATGAACCTCGCCATTCGCGGCATGGACTACAACCTCGGCAAGGAACCCGGTGACACCTTCACCCGCAACCAGCACCCTGATCTGCGCGCCGACTTCGTGCTGGCCAACCCGCCGTTCAACATCAGCGACTGGTGGCACGGCAGCCTCGATGGCGACCCGCGCTGGGTCTATGGCACCCCGCCCGCAGGCAACGCCAACTACGCCTGGTTGCAACACATGCTCTATCACCTCAAGCCCGGTGGCCGCGCCGGTATCGTGCTGGCCAACGGCTCCATGAGCTCGAGCCAGAGCGGCGAAGGGGAGATCCGCGCCCGCATGGTGGAGGCGGACGTGGTGGAGTGCATGGTAGCCCTGCCGGGCCAGCTGTTCTTCAACACCCAGATCCCCGCCAGCCTCTGGTTCCTCGCCAAGAGCAAGCGCAGCCGCCCCGGCGAGGTGCTATTTATCGACGCCCGCAAGCTCGGCACCATGGTGAGTCGGGTGCAGTGCGAGCTGGATGCGGCCACCATCGCCAAGATTGCCGATACCTTCCACGCCTGGAAGTCAGACGGCGAGACCGAACTGGTTTACGAGGATGTGCCGGGCTTCTGCCGCAGCGTGACCCTGGCAGAGATCGCCGAGCACGGTCATGTGCTCACACCGGGCCGTTACGTCGGTGCCGAGGAGGTGGAGGAGGACGATGAAGCCTTTGCCGACAAGATGCAGAAGCTCACGGAGAAGCTGGGCGAGCAGATGAGCAAGGGCGCAGAACTGGATCAGGTCATTCGCCAGAAGCTGGGGGGGCTGGGATATGAGTTCTGATACCTGCAAACTCTCGGATATCGCAGAGGTACAGGGAGGCTTTGCATTCAAGAGCGCGGACTTTTCAGATACAGGGGTGGCTGTTGTCAAAATAGCAAACATTCAGCCGCCTAGTGTTTCGCTGGCAAACGTGGATCGCATCGCTCCCGATAAGCTAAAAGGGCTTGAACGGTTTGAGCTGTTAGATGGTGACATCCTAATGGCCATGACGGGGGCTACAGTCGGAAAGGCAGGCCGGTTTCGTCTTACTGAACCTGCATACCTTAATCAACGAGTGGCAAGGATCTCTGCGAAGAAAGGACATCTATTTGATGATTTTGTTTATGCGGTTGTTTCACTTCCAGGTTTCGACAACCTCATTGAGGGGGCATCAGCGGGAAGTGCCCAAGCAAACATCAGTGCTGCGGGTATCGGTTCAGTCGTAATTCCTAAGCTTTCAGACAGCGAGCAGATCCAAATAGGCGGTATCGCCAGGATGCTCGACGACCGCATAGCCTTGCTGCGCGAGACCAACGCCACGCTGGAAGCCATCGCCCAGGCGCTGTTCAAGTCGTGGTTTGTCGACTTCGACCCGGTCCATGCCCGCGCCCTTGGCGAGGAGCCCGCCGGTCTTTCTCCCGAGGTTGCAGCCCTGTTCCCCGCCAGCTTCGAAGAGTCCGAGCTCGGCATAGTGCCAAAGGGGTGGCGGGTTGGCACGTTGGCAGACTTGTCCGACCTGAACCCTGAGTCCTGGACTTCCAGAACACATCCAGAATCGGTGCGCTATGTCGATTTGGCCAATACCAAGGACAACGTGATCGCAGAGGTGACTGAGTTCAGTTTTGAAGAAGCACCGAGCCGCGCCCGGCGGGTTCTTCGAGATGGCGACACTATCGTCGGCACTGTACGGCCCGGAAACCGCTCCTTTGCCTTCATCAGCAACGCTAGCGCCAACCTCACGGGTAGCACTGGTTTCGCAGTGCTTCGACCACGGCATGATCGCAACACTGAATTTGTTTTTCTGGCGGCGACGTCTGACAACAGCATCGACCATCTGGCGCATGTGGCCGATGGCGGTGCCTACCCGGCAGTGCGATCTGAGGTAGTAAGCGGCTTGTCATGTGTGGTGCCTGATGGTGACGTGCTGTGCGCGTTCCATGAAGTTGCCCAACCAATCTTCAATAAGGTTGCGGCCAATCATCAACAAGCCCAAACCCTCGCCACTCTGCGCGACACCCTGCTGCCCCGCCTAATCTCAGGCCAACTGCGGCTGCCAGAGGTAGAGGCCATGGTAGAGGAGGTAAGCTGAATTGGTGGATCTAAAGGAATGGCGGGAGTTACATGCTGATTACAGTGACACGCTGATCGTTGGGAATGGTGGCAGTGTCGCTGTAGAGCCCCATTTTCGTTATAACAGCTTGTATGAGTATGGTTGTGCTCACGGGCTTATCAGCGTTGCCGCACAGCAGGTATTTGAGCAATTCACCAAAGATAGCCGTGATTTTGAAGGGGTGTTATATCGCTTGTGGCAGGCTGACTTTATTAATCAAAAATTTGAGCTTGCCAAAATCGAGAGTCAGAAAGTTCGCAAGGCATATACAGACGTGCGACGCGCACTTATCAATACAGTAAAAGGAATTCATCCAGACAAGGTCATATGTGATAAACAAGGGCTCGTGCAAATTGGCAGGTTTATGGCGGGTTTTTCGACAGTATTCAGCCTCAACTACGACTTGATCATCTACTGGGCGTTACTCGGCAATAATCAAGTAAATAACAGGCGTTTTAACGATGGGTTTGTGTCTAAGAATCTGCACTTGTCATCCAAGAAACTTCAAAAACTATTTTTCAATACTCAGCTTTCTGTTGAGCCTGAACAGGGGATGACTAAGGTGTTTTATCCCCATGGTAATCTAGCCCTGTACCAAACCAAGGGCAGCGAAGAAAGTAAGCTGGTTGCCGACAGCGATGGTCTGTTGAACAGCATAACCAAACGCTGGCGTAAAAATGATGGTCAACCTCTGTTTGTGTGTGAGGGCTCGGCGACAGAAAAGGTAGCCGCTATCAGCAAATCTCAATATCTGTCACACGTGTTTCAGCAGGCATTACCTAGCCCCAAAGATAGCATCACTATTTATGGCTGGAGCATAGGCAAACAGGATACTCATATCCTTCATCAACTGGCGTTATCAAAATGCCCCCGTGCCGCAGTGTCTGTGTTTGTTGGTAACAAGACTGAAGACGAGATTAAGTCTGAAATATCACAGATGAGAAAAATGCTTAAAGAGTACGCAGGTATCGAGAGTGTAGAGTTTTTTGATGCAGCAAGCGCAGGGTGTTGGAATCATGCTGGCTAAAAGAAACACAACCTTGCTACCCCGTCTGATTTCGGGTCAACTGAGGCTCTCTAACGCACAAAAGGAGCTGAGCGATGCAATCCAATAACCTGAAGATTGAGCTTGTACGGCAAGCAGAAGAAGCACTAACGGCATATACGTTGGTGCAATCTCAACAATCGGTGGATCTGATGCGACACGTAGTTGGTCAGTGGCTTGATACCATCACCCCAGCGGGCGATCCTGCCGTGCGAGAATTCTTCAACAAGCTCAGAGAGCAGTCTCTAGATAAGCAGATGGCGCCTGAAGAGATGAGGCTGTTTCTAGTTGGAGTGCTCGTTGCTAGCTAAATATCAAACACTCTTGAGCCTGGCCACAGTCATTCCTTGTGGCCGAGGTGACCACCAAAGCAAATTTGGTCTGGCACTACCCGGTTATTTTCTATTTATTGGTTCGGTGATGCCGGGCCACTGTTCTGATAGAGGCCAAATATGCTGAAAAGCCTATCACTCACCGGGGTCGGCCCCGCCGATACCTTCGGACCGGTCGACTTTGCCCCAAGGCTCAACTTTATCACCGGCGATAATGGCCTGGGCAAGAGCTTCCTGCTCGATATCGCCTGGTGGACGCTGACCCGCACTTGGGCACGGGGTATCGCGGTAATCCCCCCCAAGGGCAAGGCGAAGAGCACCATTAGCTACGCCTACAGCAAGTCCACACCGGGCGATTTTGCCGAAACCAGCAGTTTCAAGCGCAGTGAGCAGCTGTGGCCCACCAAGCAGGGGCGTCCCGCTATTCCGGGGGTGGTGATCTATGCCGGGGTTGATGGCAGCTTTTCGGCCTGGGATCCGGCACGCAACTACTGGCAGGGCGATGGAAAAGAGGAGAGCGCCGAGCGGGCACGAGCTTTCAACTTTACGCCGGAACAGGTGTGGAACGGACTGGAAGGGCCAGGTGGCATTCGTTATTGCAATGGTCTCATCCACGATTGGGTGCTGTGGCAGAAGGGGCAGGATCCAGCCTTTGCCGACCTCTGCAAGGTGCTGGAGGCGCTGTCTGCCTCGGACGACGAGCAACTTGTGCCGGGGCAGCCGGTTCGCCTCGGTCTGGACGTCAAGGACTACCCCTCCCTGCGCATGCCCTATGGCCAAGACGTGGCCTTGGTGCACGCCTCGGCTGGCATGCGGCGCATCGCGGCACTGGCCTATCTGTTGGTCTGGACCTGGCGCGAGCATCAGTTGGCTTGTGAGCAGACTGGTCGCAAGCAGGCCAAGGAGATCATCTTTCTGGTCGATGAAATAGAGTGTCACCTGCATCCGCAATGGCAGCGGCGGGTCGTGCCTGCACTGCTGAGGGTGATGCAGGCTCTGACCGGTAAGAAGGTGCCGGTGCAGTTGATCGTGGCGACCCATTCCCCCTTGGTGCTGGCGTCGGTAGAGCCGGAGTTTGATGTAGACAAGGATGCCGTGTTCAACATCCAGTTGGACGGTGGACAGGCCAAAGTGACGAAGGAGCTCTGGGCCAAGCAGGGTGATGTGGTGAACTGGCTGGTATCCGATGCCTTCGGTCTGCGCCAGGCACGATCTATCGATGCCGAGCGAGCCATTGAGGCGGCGGAAGCCTGGATGCGAGGCGACAAGTCGCCCCTGCCCAGCAATCTCAAGACCCAGGCGGCCATCCATAAGGAGCTGCTGCGGGTACTGGCCGGGCACGATGATTTCTGGCCGCGCTGGCTGGTTGAGACACAGCAGATCCCCGGTAGCAAACCGAAGGGCGGCGCATGATCGAGATCGACAAGACGAGGCTGACCGAGCCCGCCGAGTTTGACGCGAGGTGCCGCCAGACAGGGCAGCAATGGTTACAGGCTAATCCCAAGGCGGATCGCAAGCCCGGTCAGCGTCCCCGAGATTACTGGAGTCCGTTCAAACCGCAGCTGGCCGATGGATTTCGTCAACTGTGTGCCTATGGTGCCATGTATGAGCCGGTGGGTACGGTGGATCACTTCCTACCTATCGATGCCGACGAATCCCTGGCCTATGAATGGGCCAATTACCGGTTTGCGGCTGGTTGGATCAATAGCAGCAAAAACAAAGCGGTAGGAATTCTTGACCCGCTGGATGTGCGTTCAGGGTGGTTTGAGGTGCTGTTGCCCTCACTGCAACTGGTACTGGTGCCGGAGCGGGTGCCCGAGCCATTGCACGGGTTAGCAGAGCAGACCCTGATCCGCTTGCATCTGCGCGATGATGAACGGGTACTGCGGCAACGCCGAGCTTGGTATCAGATGTATCAGGCAGGCAAACTGACGCTGGAGGGCCTGCATGAGGTAGCCCCTCTGATCGCGATGGCGGTGGAAAAGCAGATCGCGGTGTAAGTGGCCGCCATGGAGCCCGATCTCAGACTCCCCATTACAAGACAGAGCCAACGAACGATGACCGAAGACCAACTAGAACAAGAGGTGATGGGGTGGCTGGCCGAGGTGGGTTATCGCACCGTCTGCGGCTACGACGGGTAATCCCCCCGAAAAACTGAGGTGCTCATAAGTAGAATTTTCTCGTATCTTGAACGCAGGAGGTTCTACATGAAAACATCACGCTTTAGCGATGCACAGATCATCGCCA